>JBJXEX010000155.1:0-26473 GCA_046156195.1 Planctomycetaceae bacterium
GCTAGCCTCGGGCCTTTGGTTCTCGGACTTTGTTAGTGCTCGAAGCCCGAGGCTAGCGCCGTCGGCTCGCTAACCGAACGGTATTGGATCTAATCCACGAACTGAAACTCGTTCGACAGCAACAGCACCTGCGCGAGCTGTTCCCACGGCGTTAGCGCGGTCTCGATCGGCTGGCCTGTCGGCGTCTTGGGGAAGTCGCGAGCGATATCCCAGATCGTTGAAAAGCCCTTCTCGACAGCCGCCAACTTCGGTGCCCATTGAAAACTGTCGTTCGTCACGCTCGCCCGCGAGGTCACGATGAAGTCGAGAGATTCGCCGCGTCGCAGTTTGATCGCGGGGACGAATGTCTCGACGGATTGATTCGCCGCGATCCAGCGCGCTTTCTCGCCGAGTTTGTTGGACGAGACCACAGCCTGCACGCCGTCTCCTTCCGGGTTCGGATGCTTCAGCGTGCCGGTGATCACAACCGTCACGTCGCGCGGTGCCGTCCAGCGCAACACCGCCGCATGTTGAGCATCGCCGGGATGTCCGCCGTTCGGATTCCACAGCACCCAACCCAATTTCGGATCGGGAAGAGTCGGACCTCCCTGCCATTGCTTGCCGGTCCAGTGCGGCAGCGCGGAGAAGCTCTTCAGACTCGTCGCAGCCGAGTCGTACTCGCCGTAGCCAAATTGCCAGATCGGAGTGGGAGTCGCTTCGAGTTCCGCCTCGGCGAGAAACTGCTCCGCCAGTTGAACCTCATCGGCAGTCGGATCGCGGCCGTAAGCGAGTCGGAACAACTCGGCGACCCGGTTAGTGCCGCTCGCTCGTGCCGCGAAGGCTCGTGAGAGTTCCAAGACGAACGGACTGTTCCGCAAGAACAACGTCTGCTGCGGAACCGAAGTCACGAAGCGCGACGGCGTGTGCGTGTCGGGACTGGCGAAGTCGAAGTTGCGAAACGTCAGCGGCAAGTTCTGACGGTCGATGAACCCATAGATCGTCCGCCGCTCGGAGTAAGGAGCCTTCAGGATGTCCGTCGCCGCTCCGCCCACAGAGCCATTCAATCGGCCGCTCGAGTAGAGCAGCGAATCGCGCAATGACTCCCAATCCAATCGCTGGCGGTTCGCGTGCGACAGAAGACTGTTATCGGGCCGAGCCGCAGTCATCGAAGCCTGCCGGTAAACACGCGAGGCCATGATCTCCCGGTGCAGCCACTTCAGCGACCAATCGTGAGCGATCAATTCGGTCGCCAGCCAGTCGAGCAATTCAGGATGACTCGGCGGATCGGCGCGGAGTCCGAAGTCGCTGGGCGTGCTGACGAGCGGGGCACCGAAATGATGCAACCAAACTCGATTGACGATGACTCGCGCCGTCAGCGGATTCGTGGGCGAAGCGATGGCCTGAGCGAGTTCCAGTCGGCCACTTCGATTTGCGAACGGCTTGCGATCCGAACCGGCGACGACGGAAAGAAATTGCCGAGGCACCTGCGGGCCATGATTCCCCTGTTGTCCGCGCAGAAAAATGTACGGATCGAATGGCTTCGCCTCTTCGGTCAACGTCATCGCCATCAGCGTCTTGGCATCCTCTGGTTTTGGCTCGTGCGAGCTGCGAAGGACGCCATACAGCGAGTAATAATCGGCGGCGGGGATCGGGTCGTACTTGTGATCGTGACACCGAGCACAGCCGACGGTCAGTGCCATCGTGCCGCGGCAGATGACGTCGATGCGGTCGTCGATGATGTCGTTGATGTTGTTCAGGAATCTGCGGCCCAGCGTCAAGAATCCCAGCGCTGGCAGATTCGCCGAACGATCTGGCTCCGGCAGCAAGTCGGCCGCGAGTTGCCGAATCAAGAACTGGTCGTAGGAAACATCCTCGTTCAACGCGCGGATCACCCAATCGCGGTAGGTGTAGGCAAACGGGTAGTTGCGATCCTCCATGAAGACATAGCCCTTGGTATCCGCGTACCGCGACACGTCGAGCCAATACCGTCCCCAACGCTCTCCATAACGGGGCGACGCCAGCAAGCGGTCGATCAATCGCTCGACAGCATCCGGCGACGAATCGTTCTCGAACTCGACGATCTCGTCCCAGGTCGGGGGGAGGCCGAGTAGATCAAAACTTGCACGGCGAATCAGCGTTCGCCGGTCGGCCGGAGGCGACGGCGTCAGCTTGAACTCGTCGAGCTTCTGCTGAATGTAGGCGTCGAGGGGATTTTCGATTTCTGATTTTTGATTTTTGATTTTCGGAAGAGGCGGAGACACGACTGGTTGAAAGGCCCAATGCCGTTTGGCTTGGAAGCCGGCGGCTCGACCTTCCGGCCACGGCGCGCCGGCGGCGATCCAGGCCTCGAACGCCGCGATCGTTTCGTCCGGCAGACGTTTATCCGGCGGCATCTTCAGATCGTCGTCGGTATGCCGGATCGCTTTGAGCAGCAAGCTCTCGGCCGGTTTGCTGGGGACGATGGCCGGAGAAGTGTCGCCCCCTTTGAGCAGCGCCTCGCGCGAATCGACTCGCAAGCTCCCGCTGTCCTTGTCCCCTCCGTGGCATTTGAAGCAGACCTCGACCAGCACCGGACGAATCTTCGACTCAAAGAGTTCTACGGCTGTCGGCTCAGCGGAGGACGCGGTTCGCAGTCCAACCGTCACCAGCAGGACCAACGCGAAACAAGGTGTGATCGACCGATTGATAAACATGGCGATGGTCTCGGAATATCGGTGGGACAGTCGATTCGGACTAGCTGCACCATTGGAGTTCGGTCTCCGGGACCGGATTCTGGAACGGGCGCTGTTCGGCTCGCGACTGTTGGAGTTCTTTCTTGAGTTGGTAGTACCAGCGCGCGGGACGGTCGGCGTCGTTGATGAGCATGAGTTGCGGGTCTTCGTTCAGTCCTTGCTGCTGCTTGTCCACGACGTCGCGATCCTGTTCGATGAATGTGCGGACGAAGGGGCTCAGAAACGGGCGAAGGACCGTCAACCAGGGGATCGTCCAGTAGAAAACCTGATGCAGTTCGACCTGCTTGTCGGCCAGCGGTGTCAGCGTCGTCAGGCCGCAGAGGTGATGCCGGCCCACGACGATGGATTCGATGCGCGTGCTGGGGAGTTCGAATCGAATCTCGGTCGAGACTTCGCCACCCAGCAGCTTGTACGCCTTCGAATTCGACGAGGGTTTGTGCCGGACCATCGTGAAGCCCAGATGCGAAGGTGCGAAGGCTTTCGATTTCGGGTGGATCGAACGACGCGAACGCCACCACCACGAGCGATGCACGAATGGGCCATGAGCCGGGTCCATCAGCCCCACGACCGCATGATCGATCGAGCAGGGAAAGAGGGCACGCTCCACCATTCGATGATGTCGGGCCTCGACTCCCGGCACGACGGGAATTTCGGGGAGCGGATTCGGAAGGTTGCGTTCGTCTTGCGGGAAGTAGACCCAGACGTTGCCCTGGACTTCGCGGCACGGATATCGAGTGACGAATACTCGGCTGAGATCAAACTTCTGATTGGGCAGCAACGAAGGGATGTGAGTGCATCCGCCGCCGCAATCGAACCGCCAGCCGTGATAACAGCACTCGATCTCGCGGCCGTTGAACTGACCGTGACTCAGCGGGATCCCACGATGCGGGCAGATGTCGCGGAGTGCAAAGACCTCACCCTGAGCGTCTCGACCCAACACGAGCGATTGACCGAGCAGAATCTTTCCCAGCAGTTGTCCCCGTTTGAGCTGCTGCCCCGGCACCGCCATGTACCACAGGTCTCGAAGAATCTCCGACTCAGGCATCACTTCTCCTTAAGCGTCACTCCGAAGCTGTTGTTTTTGGAGCCGCGAGCGTTAGGGAGCGGCCCTCAGAGCAGATTCGTCACCACTCCCTTACGGTCGCGGCTCTGAAAACTCACAGCCTCTCCGGTCGCGGCTACTTCAGCTCGGTCTGGCTGGTAATGATGAACTCGAAGCCCGCCTTGGCGGCACGGACGGAGAAGTAGGTCCGTTTGATTTGGTGGGACTTGCGGTTCTTGTATTGCTGCTCCAAGACGGCCAACTGATTCTCGGTCTGCGGCGGATAGAAGTGCATGACCAGCGCGTTGGTCGCGTCGACACCTGCCTTCTTGAGGATCTCCAGATCGACCCCTTTGCGAGTCCCCCCCTTCCAGGTGAAGTACAGCCGCTTCTCATCCTGGCCGTTGGTGACGGTGCGAACCGCCGGCTTCGGGGAGTTGAGCTTGCTGACCAGAAGCAGTTTGCCATCCGGCATGAGTGCTCCGAGCTCGATGCCGAAGAACTCCAACTGTGAGGCGTATTCGTCGAGCGTGCCCCGTTCGGTGAACTTGACGAACCACCGCATTTCGCGTGGGAAGCCACGGCCCTTGCCCGGTCCAGCTCCCAACGGAGGACGACCGGTGCCACCTTCTTTGCCAAAGGGACTTCCGGGTTTGCGGGGAACCAGCGAAGCCTGCACGAACTGTTGATTGACGGCGGGAGCATCGGTTGAGTCAGACGCGGCCAAGTCCGTGACATCGGCCACGTCCGCGACCGAGTCGAGCGATTCGGCCGAGGCATCCGCCGTGTCGGGCAGCGCTTCCGCTTCGGCCATGACCGGGTCATTGGGATCGGCATCCGGCGAGCCGAGTGCCAAGGTTTCGCCCGGCGTTCCGTCGATGTAACCATTCGGATCGCCACCGGATTCTTCCTCCAACAACGTCACGGGCGGCGGCATTTTGGGGGACGGCAACATGTTCGCGATCCAAGCCGTGACCAGCAAAATCGTCAGCGTGCCCAGCAGCAAACAGACCGCCAGCAAGCCGGACGACACCTTGTCGTGCTGCGACAGGGCCATCGGCGGTGGGCGGAGACGAGTCGAATTGTCGGCGGCAGTACTCACGATGCGGACCTCTTTCAATCGGGTAATTTGTCCCGTTCGGAGTACGGCCGGATGCTTTGATACCACTCGCGCCAGCGGCGAAGGTCATCGTCGCGCCACTTCGCGAAGGCGGATTCTTTTTCGGCGTCGGTCGATCCTTCCGGGAGCTTATCGACCACTTCCTCCGGCAGTCCAAATCCGCGCGGACGGCGGCTGAGCACACACAAGGCGTTGCGAGCTTCCACGGCCGCGTCGTAGTCAACATCTTGCAGACCTTGGATCAGCACCGGGGCGACGAGCAGATCGTTGCAGCGTCCCAGCGCCCAGAATGCTGTCCGGCGCACTTCGACTCGCGAATCCTTCGCCAGTTTCAGCAGCAAAGGCTTTTGGCCGATCAGTTCTTGCCGCTGCCCAACCTGGATCGCATCCACCAAAGCTTTCTGAGCGGCTTCGACTCGTTCGGATTTCGGATCCCCGAGTTCGGCCAGCACCTTGTCGAGTTCCGTGTCGAGCTTCTTTTCCGAAAGCTGTCCCCCTTGCTTATCGACCTTTCCCAAATCTTTGGGAAGTCCACGTCCCCCTTCCAGGAGTCCACCGCCATAGGTCGCGGCTTTCACGCGCGCGGCTTGCTGAGTGACGGGGACCAGCTTCTCGGTGGCGCGAGTCATAAACAAGGTTGCGAAACAGGTCGCCGTCACAACGCCCCCCACATCCAAGAAACCACCATCAGACTGCTGCGTCTTGATCAGGAAATCACAGCCATCCTTATACCAGTCACGGCCACCGATCTTATCCGTGTTTGTCAGCGACCCGACTCGTTCGAGTCCATAAATATAATATAGGGTCCAGCCAACCGGTTTTTCGATCGTGTAATTCTTTCCCAGCCAACCCAAGCCTGCGCTGATTCTCCGGTCGATCTCCGCGCGACTGGTCCTCGGCTTGTAATTCAAATCGACCGGCGGGGCTGCGGTCGCGGCGGGTGCAGCGTCGGTCGGGGCTTGGGGGGTAACTCGTTCCAGAACTCCGAAGGCTTTATCGTTCTTCTTGGGCTTCGATTCCGGGTCTGCCGCCGGTACTGGCTCGGAATCGGGCACTTTCGAGAGCATGAGCTTGATAACGGCCAAGGAACCGACTCCCGCCACTGTCATGCTGTGCTTGGGAGCGGGGTCGCCCCCCAAGGGATGATAGGAGAATGCGCCACCGCTCAGTTGCGTCTGCAAGTGCCAATGCGCCGCGTCATCCCACACTCGCAGCGGCACCTGAATTCCCGCGCGCGACGCCGCCCACAAACCGAGGATGCCATACTGTGTAATACTCGTATCTCCTTTACTTTCTCCTTCGTGATAGTCCCAAACTCCATAGGGCTTCTGATAGCGAATCAAGAAGTCGCTGATCTGCTGAATTTGAGGCTTATATTTCTCGCGATCGGCGGCCACCAATGCCATCAGGTCCACGCCCGCCTCATAATTGTGATGTTGGATCGGCTTGTAATTGCTGCCGCACTTCTTCAGGACAACGTCGGTCAGCTTCTTGACCAGCGGGCTGTCCGGCGATTCTCCCGCAGCGATCAAAGTGTAGACAACCAACCCCGCTTCGGAGTCGGCGATGGCGGAACTCGACGAGAAGTAACCGACTGCTCTCTTAATGGCCTTTTCCACTTCGGGTGGTTTGTCGCCGCACCAGCCGGGGGAACCACACCAAGCCATCGCCGCGAAAGTCATCGCGATCAGGGCCGCTCGGCGGATGTGGAATGGCCGAACGCGGGCCGGAGAACAACGCTGCGGAGAGAAATTGCGATCATCTAACATTGGGTGAACCCCTGCGACGAAGTCGATGTCATGTCGATGGAATCGAGAGTCGGTCGGATGCTAGACCTGCTCCCGGAGAGTGTCAACGTGCTCGATTTCATCACTTTCATCATCGGTCGATCACGGGAGGGGACTGCTCGATGATGACCCAGGCGCGATCGCCGTCGAGCATCGGCAATGTCTGTGTTTCGCCAGACGGCCACTGGATGACGACGCCGTCCGCCTTCGCATCCGCTCCCAGTCCAAAGCAGAGCCGCGAATCCACGGTCGAGCCGTAGCTCGTCCCTCCTTTGACTTGCCGCATTTGTTCGCCGCGTGACGACTGCAATTTCACGATGGCACCGATTGGCAACCGCGGACTCTGGCGGCCGATCAGCCGCAGCGAAATCCAATGCAGGTTCGAGGGAGTGACGTTCGAGAGCAACGCGGCCGGCTCGTTCAGGCAGGAGACGACCAAGTCCAGATCGCCATCGCGGTCGAGGTCGCCCGCCGCGCTGCCGCGACCTTGATGAGGCTCGCGGAAGTACGGGCCGACGGTCGAGGCGACGTTCTCCAGCCGCTGGCCTTTGAGGTTCTCGAACAGGAGCGGCTGCTGACGAACCGGCGCGTTCTCCGGATAGCGAATCGCATGGCCGTTCGAGACAAACGTGTCTTCATCGCCGTCGTTGTCGAAGTCGCAGAAGGCCGTGCCCCAGCCGACATACAACGCTCCCACCGCCGTCACTCCGGTCCCTTGGCTGACATGCCGGAACAAACAATTGCCGTCGTTGCGATACAGCGCGATGCTCTCACGCTCGAAGTTCACGACCCACAGATCGGGCCTGCCATCCAAGTTGAAGTCGCCGACATCCACTCCCATGCTCCCATCGGGGGAACCGAGCTGATTGAGCGCGGTGCCGCTGACCAAACCGGTCTCCTCGAATTGGCCATTGCCGTTGTTGCGATACAGAAAGTTGGCGACGGTGTCGTTGCCGACATAAATATCGACATCGCCATCCAGGTCGAAGTCCGCGGCCATGACTCCCAATCCCTTGCCATCCGGTTGTAGTCCGCTGACCTGAGAGACATCGCGAAACGTGCCGTCGCCATTGCTGAAGTACAACACATCGGGCTGGCCCAAATAGTCGCGCGGAGGGCAGGTCTCGCGCAGTCCGACCTTCGGGCCGGGGCAGAACGGATGATTGTCGAACGACCAATTCACATAGTGCGCGATGTAGACATCGAGCGACCCGTCGTTGTTGAAGTCTCCCCACGCGGCCGACGAACTCCACAGGCTGTCGGTCATTCCCGCCGGCTTGGCCCGCACTTCCAAGGTGCCGTCCCCTTGGTTGTGCAGCAGGAGCACTCCGCCATATCCGGTGATGAGCAGGTCGCAAAAGCCGTCGTTGTCGTAATCCGCCGCCGCCGTTCCGTGACTGTAATAGGGCGCGGCCGTCGCTCCGGTGAAAGCGGTCACGTCGGTGAAGTGCCACTCGCCATCGTTGCGAAAGATCGCGTGCGGCCAACCGAGAACATCGCGTTTGCCGTCCGCCTGTTTGTCGCTGTAGTGGCCCCCTCCGGGGAAGCAGAGATCGAGGTTGCCATCGCCATCCAGGTCGAACAGCCCCACGCCACCGCCGATCGCTTCTAAAATCGCGGCCTCGCCTGCCTCTTCGCCGTTGCGGTATTGAAAGTGGACGCCGGAGGACAGCGTGACGTCCTCAAACCGAATCCGAGAGCTGGCCGCGCCGCCCGATTTCGTCGGGCCGCTGACACCCTCGCTGGGAACGGGCGGAGTTGGGCCTTTCGAGCAGCCGAGAATGATCAGCAGCATTCCCAAGATGCCCCAGCGCGTGCTTTTTGAAGTTGCGCTGTTTTCATTCACGAAGGGGGCGGAACTCGACAGCCTAGGGCGAAGCCCTGGGATTTGAGCAATTGGAATTTGAAAAGCCCTGAAGGGGCGTGACTCATTGTGTCGCGCCCCTTCGGGGCTGCGCCCTGGGCTTTCGAGTCTCGCCCCCTTCGGGGCTAAGAACTGCGCAACTTCAAAACGTGCGTTCCGACATCGAGCGGTTGGCTGACCGTAGCCGCACTCGCCAGCGTGCGGGCCGCCCCCGTTCTGGCGAACGCGGCTACGAAAGATGTCGCTGAGTGAAAGCATCCGTCGGCAGTCCTTCCGAGGCTGTGACAATCAGAGCCACTCCCCTTGCAGCGTCAGCACCAGTCGTCGCGAACCTCCGTGATTGCGATGCTCGCACAAATAGATTCCTTGCCACGTTCCCAAACACAGACGCCCATCGGCGACCGGCACCCACACCGAGCTTCCCAGCATCGCCGCCTTCACATGCGCCGGCATGTCATCCGGTCCCTCGACCGTGTGACGATACGGAAAACTCTCCGGCGCGAAATGATTGAACGAGGCTTCGAGGTCCGCAGGGACATCCGGATCCGCGTTCTCGTTGATCGTGATCGACGCGGAGGTGTGCTGAATGAAGACGTGCAACAACCCAATTTTGACCTGCGTCAGTTCCGGAAATGCGCCGAGCACCTCTTTCGTCACGAGATGAAACCCGCGTGAGAACTCCGGCAGTCGCAGTTGTTTTTGAAGCCAAGACATTTGATTTTTGATTTTCGATTTTTGATTTGACACTTCTCGTGGCCATTGCCGGGATCAGCGAGACGTGTTTTCGTTTTCTTGTGATTGGCCTTTCCAGCGGAGCCAGTGATCGGCGAGCACGATCGCGACCATTGCCTCGGCCATCGGTATAAAGCGTGGTAGGAGGCAGGGGTCGTGGCGGCCTTTGGTTTTGATCGTGGTCGGCTCCCCCTCGCGAGTCACGGTCGCTTGCTCAATCGGCAAACTGCTGGTCGGCTTCACGGCCGCGCGAAGCACGATCGGTAAACCGGTCGAGATGCCTCCAAGCATTCCGCCATGACGATTGCTCGATGTGGTAACGCGGTCGCTGGGCGTCGCAGGCGGGCTGCCCGCGGGATGTTTCGGCACGAACAGGTCGTTGTTTTGACTACCGCGCATCGTCACGCAACCGAAGCCGATGCCGTACTCGACCGCCAGCACGGCCGGCAGGCTAAAGAGCGCTTTGGCGAGGTCCGCTTTGAGTTTGTCGAAGACCGGTTCGCCCAGGCCCGCGGGGATGTTGGTGGCGACAATCTCCGCAGCGCCGCCGATCGAGTCCCCCTCTTTGCGAACCGTTTGGATCAACTCGATCATCTTCGCCGCCGCGTCAGCATCCGGGCAGCGGATGATGTTGGGTTCACCGTTTGGCAGAGTTTCGACTTGCGACAGTGTGACGGCCGCCGGATCGGGAATGTGAGCTTTCACGTCGCCGACTTGGACGACATAGCCAACCACTTCGCCACCAAATGCGGCTCGCAAGATCTTCTTGGCGACGACTCCGGCGGCGACTCGCACGGTCGTCTCGCGAGCACTGGATCGTCCGCCGCCACGGTAATCTCGAAAGCCGTACTTCGCATCGAAGCTGAAATCGGCGTGGCCGGGACGATACTTGTCTTTGATGTCGTCGTAGTCGCGGCTGCGCTGATCGCCGTTACGAACCAAGATGGCCAAGCTCGTGCCGGTCGTCCGTCCCTCAAAGACGCCGGACAGGATCTCCGGCACATCCTCTTCCTGCCGCTGCGTCACGATCTTGCTCTGCCCCGGCCGTCGCCGTCGCAAATCCTCCAGTAAATCGGCTTCGCTCAGCGGGATGCCGGCAGGCACACCGTCGATGATGACGACGTTGCCCGGCCCGTGACTCTCACCTGCGGTCGTGATCCGCAACGCTTGTCCGAAAGAATTTCCTGCCATGATGCGGTCAGTGTAGGCCGTTTACTCTGACCCGAACAACGCAGCCGATCCCACGCTCCAGGGCTGTGCGTTTTTGAGCCGCGACCGTGAGAGAGCGGTTGTTTTCAGGACTAACGACCGCTCACTTGTTTGCGGCGTCGCTCGATCGCCTCCAATGGAAACGGCGGGACGACACGCTCGGCCCACGGCTTCAATGCTTCCGCGACGATCCCCGGAGTTTGAAAGCGGTCGTCGGGATTCTTCTCCAGCATGGTGTGAATGATGTCGGAGATCGGCGTCGGCAAATCGTGTCGATGCTGGTGAACCGGCCGAGCGTGCGCGGTCTGATGCATCAACAGCTTCTGTGCGGAGTTCTTCGCCTCAAAGGGCAAATGCCCGGACAACAACGCATAGAAGACGCAGCCCAGGCTATAGATGTCCGCTCGCGTATCGACCGCGTGGCAGTCCAGCGCCTGTTCGGGAGCCATGTAATCGACGGTGCCGACTTGCAAGTCGCGCGTCCGGTGCCTGTCGTCGGCATCATCGGTCATCAAGCACAAGCCCAAGTCCAACACCTTGACCGTGCCGTCGGTCGCGATCAGCAGATTGGCCGGCTTGATGTCGCGATGCACGAGATGATGCAGTCGAGCATGCTCCAAGCCGAGCGCCGCTTGCCGCATGTAGTCGGCCGCCTGACGCCAAGGGAGCCTGCCGAATCGCTCGAATTGCTCGGCCGCATTGAAGCCCTCGACATATTCCAGGCTGATGTACAGCACGCCGTCGCTCTCGCCGCAGTCATACGCCTGGACGATATTCGGATGCGACAGCAACGTGGCCGCGCGTGCCTCCCGTTCAAAACGGATGCGCGTTTCGGGCGGGCCGTTCGTCAGGTTCGTGATCACTTTGAGCGCGACCAACCGCTCTTGGGTCGTTTGCTCGGCGAGATACACCGTCCCCATGCCTCCCTGGCCCAACACATCCTGCAGCTTGTATTCGCCGACGAAGAAGCCATCCGAGTACCCGCAAAGCAGCCGCTGCGCTTGATAGCGCGTCAGCAGTCCTACCTTGAGCAGCGACTGCACGAGTCGCTCCAGCGGTAGATCGGCCGGAGCGATCCGGACTTGCTGGTCAATTTGCCGGAGCGATTTCGCGGACAGCAATTGGCTGTCGCTGAGCACCGTCAAAAAATTCGCGACCGAAGTCACTGTCATTGGCATGATCGCTCCAAATCTTGGAACTGGTTCCCACGCTCTGAGGCTGTGAACTCTTAGAGTCGCGACCGTCAGGGAGCGGACCTATGTTCTGATCGATCACCACTCCCAGACGGTCGCGGTTCGAAATCTTCAGAGGCCCTCTGAGTCGCGAGCACGGATGTGTGATCTCGATGAAGAGCAGCGAGGGTGCCAATTCGCGGAGTTCGCCGGATCGCGAACAATCAACGCGAGACTCTGCGACGCACGGCGGCGCGTGACCTCGACCGAGTGGCGATTCGGCAACGCACGACGTGGCGATTCAGCAACATTGAACGCCCGCCCTCTGGCCAAGACGCATGCCGTCACGACAGGCTTTTCCGGTTCATTCCCATCGTGCTGGGAGCCAACTACATTACGCCCCGCGTTTGAAACCAGTTGTGGCATCTGCTGATTGAAGGACAACGGAATGCAGTGGCTGACGGAGCATTGGCTGCTCGTGCTGCCGATGGTCTTGGGGGCTGTCGCGGTGGCTTGGCGAATGCCAAAAGGTGAGTCGCGACCATCGTGGCTGGCTTCGCTGTTGGGGCTGGCGGCACTGGGAATCATCGGCGGAATCTTCATTCAGCCGACCGATGACCGGCTGCTCGATGTCCTCTTTTATCTCTTCGCCGGTGTGGCCGTCGTGGCCGCCGTGCTGATGATTACCAACCACAATCCGGCCTATTCCGCGCTGTGGTTCGCGGTGGTGACGCTCGCTGTCTGCGGGTTGTTTTTGCTGCAATCGGCACCGTTCCTGGCCTCGGCGACGGTCATCGTCTACGCCGGAGCAA
This sequence comes from Planctomycetaceae bacterium, assembly GCA_046156195.1. Classification (GTDB taxonomy): domain Bacteria; phylum Planctomycetota; class Planctomycetia; order Planctomycetales; family Planctomycetaceae; genus SXKJ01. Next base: position 12,450 of record JBJXEX010000155.1, read on the forward strand.
TCATCGTCACGTTCTTGTTCGTGCTGATGCTGGCTCAACAGGCCGGAGCGACGAACTCCGACCGCCACTCGCGGCAACCGTGCCTCGCGACATTCACCGGCTTTGTGCTCTTGGGAGCGTTGCTGTTCGTGCTGACCCCCTCCAACGAGCAGGCCGGTGCGGCGAATCCTCAGACCGGCTTTGTGTCGCTGGCTCCTGTCACGTCGGCCGAACCTCTGCCGTTATCCAAGCCACAATCCACCAGCAAGACCAGCACCGCGACCTTCGGCACCATGCGCGGTCTCGGTCGGTCGTTGTTCGGCGATTATTTGTTCGCGGTGGAACTCGCGGGCACGTTGCTGTTGATCGCGTCGATTGGAGCCATCGTGATCGCCCCCAAACGATCGAGCGGAAAGCTGTAACAGATAACGCGGCGAAGCCGCATGTCACCCGAAGCGTCAGTTTTGAATTTGAAGTTGCGCTCTTTCGAACAAATTCGACCGCGACACCAAGAAAATGGCCCGAATTCATTCGTTTCATTCCTTTGACCAGATTCCTTTGATCGTCATCCTTACGACACAGGTTCGCCCCATGAATCAAAGGAATCTGGTCAAAGGAATGAAGACAACCTGAGAAATTGACAAAACGGTGCGGAGCCGAGTTCAAAGCGCGCAACTTCAAAACTGACGCTTCGGGTTACATCGCCTGTTGCCGCTCGGCTCAAAAGAACACGCCAGCAATAACCACATCCTTAGCCTTAACTTGGAAGCGGTTCATGACAGTTCTCACGAACTACTTAATCGTCGGCAGCATCTTGTTCGTGCTGGGAAGCATCGGGTTTCTGACCCGGCGAAATCTCATCACGATGATGCTGTCGGCCGAGATGATGCTGCATGGCGTCTCGCTGAACCTCGTGGCGTTCTCGAAGTATCACGGCAACATGCAGGGCCAAGCCTTCACAGCGTTCATTCTGACCGTCGCCGCTTGCGAGGCCGGACTCGCGCTGGCGTTGATCCTCACGCTCTATAGGCAACACAAGTCGCTCGACGTGAATCTCTGGGGCCAGCTCGCTGAAGCGGGACTCGAATCGCCGCTCGACGATGAACCCGCCGTGGTGACAACCCAACCGGCTCAGGAATTTCCACACCTCACGCTGGCCGGCAAGAGGCCGCCGTTGCAGAAGGAGACTGCCCATCGTGTCTGAAGTCACGCCGGCTCTGCTCTGGTTGATTCCAGTCGCACCGCTGCTCGCGAGCGTGTTCATTGCCTTCTTTGGCAAGCCGCTCTTGCGCGGACGGAGCCATGTGCCGTGCGTCGCCGCGCTGGCCGTCTCGACCCTGTGCGCCGGCTCGCTGATGCTGATGTTTCTGGCGATGCCCGCACAGCTCAAGCCGGATGCCAGCACGCTGTCTTCGCCGCAGGAAGTTCAACCGCTCCCTGACGGTCACGGCTCGGATCATCACGCCCCCGCGGCGAAGCCGGTGATCACGACTCCCGGTTACGTCTGGTCCGCCACGGAAAACCTGACCGTGCGGCTCGATCTGCAAGTCGATGCCATGACGGCGATCATGCTCTGCATGGTGACGTTCGTGTCGCTGCTGGTGTCGATTTACGCCAGCGGCTACATGCACGGCGATCCGGGGTATCCGCGATTCTTCGCCGCGTTCGCGCTGTTCGTGTTTTCGATGTGCATGTTGGTGCTCGCCGACAACTACTTGACGATGTTCGTGTTCTGGGAAGGAGTCGGCCTCTGCAGCTACTTGCTGATCGGCTTCTGGTTCCAAAAGCCGAGCGCGGCCGCCGCCGCTCGCAAAGCGTTCGTCGTGAATCGCATCGGCGACTTCGGCTTCATCCTGGGCGTGTTCCTGATTTGGACGACGTTCGGGACCGTCAAATTCTCCGAGGTCTTTGAACTCATCCCACAGGTCGTCGAGTCGAATCCCGAAGTCTTCACGACGATCTGTCTGCTGCTGTTCTTGGGAGCGATGGGCAAGTCGGCTCAGTTCCCGTTGCACGTCTGGCTGCCCGACGCGATGGAAGGTCCGACGCCGGTCTCGGCGTTGATCCACGCGGCGACGATGGTCACGGCCGGCGTCTATATGGTCGCCCGCAGCACGCCGCTGTTCGCGCAGGCTCCGACGGCACAGATGGTCGTCTGCGGCGTGGGAGCGATCACCGCCTTGCTCGCCGCATTGACCGCGCTAACGCAGTACGACTTGAAACGAGTGCTCGCCTATTCGACGGTCAGCCAGCTCGGCTTCATGTTCATGGCGCTCGGCGCGGCCAGCTTGGTCTACACGAAAAAGAACGGCACGCATGTGGACCTTTCGACGTTCGCCGTCACGGCCGCGATGTTCCATCTCTTCACGCACGCTTTCTTCAAAGCGTTGCTGTTCCTCGGAGCGGGCAGCGTGATGCACTCGATGGGAGACGTGATCGACATGCGCCGCTTCAGCGGCCTGCGTCATGTGATGCCGCACACGCGAACGACGTTCTTGGTCGGCTCACTGGCGCTGGCCGGCTGCCCGCTGTTGTCGGGCTTCTGGAGCAAAGACGACATCCTCGTCGCCCTGTACGAAGGAACGAAGGCCGGCGGTCATGAATTGTTCTTCACCGTCATTCTGGGCATCGCGATCGTCACCGCGTTCCTGACCGCGTTCTATACGTTCCGGGCTTACAACATGACGTTCCTCGGCGAGGAGCGTTTCCCGGAAGAGGCTCATCACCCGCACGAATCACCGCCGACGATGACGGTGCCGCTGTTCATTTTGGCGGGGTTCTCGGTGGTGATCGGCTTATTCCTCGGCCCGACCGGCGTCTATGCCCGCAGGTTGATGCAATCGACGTCGCTCGCGGGGCATGGCGATCATCCCCACAGTTGGGCCGTGATGGGACTGAGTACCGTCATCTTCGCGGCCGGCTATGGGCTGGCCCGTTGGATGTATGTCGTTGCTCCCGCCGTCCCTGCCCAATTGGAACGCGGGTTAAAGCCACTGCATCGCTTGTCGCTGAATAAGTTTTTCCTCGACGAGATGTTCTACTACTTGCTGGTCGTGCCGGTGCGAGTCATCGCGTTGCTCTGCACGCTGATCGACAAGACGCTGCTGGATGGCATCCTCGATTTTGCCGGTTCAATCCCGTCCACGATCGGCCGCGTGGTGCGACCGATCCAGAACGGCTTGGTGTCCCACTACGCCTGGGTGATGCTGCTGGGCGTGGTGCTGTTTTTGATTCACATGCTGCGAGCGATCGCGGGCTAATCGTGAACTCGTTGTCATCGGCATTCCTTTTTTTAATCGTTTTTAGTTCCGAAGGGGGGCGCGTATAGCCCCGAAGGGGGCGCGACTCGAAAGCCCAGGGCGCTAGCCCTGGGTACGCACCACAACGCAGGTCTTAAGCCCCAACGGGGCGCGACTCGTCTGACGTTCGGCCGAGTCACGCCCCTTTGGGGCTTAAGACCAACGTCGTTTCGCCGATCCCAGGGCTAGCGCCCTGGGCTATCGAGTCGCGACCCTTCGGGCCTCAAACGCACAAATCCCGGCCGAACGCAAACCATCGTCAATCCCACGTTTTCAACCTCTCAGCCCGGGCTATCGAGTCTGTCCCCGTTGGGGCCAAAACCGGACGTCCGGTTACACCAATCTCAAATCTGAAATCTCAAATGCTGCTGCTCTCCATCATTCTTCTGCCGCTGATTGCCGCGATCCTTCTGGCGTTGTTGGGAGGGGGACGCGGCCTCGCTCGTTGGGTGGCGTTGTTGACGGCGATCGGCACGCTGCTGGTTTCGCTGGGCATCGCGTCGCAACTGAATGCCGCTCGCGAAGGCCGCATGGCGGGCAATTCCGAAGGCCCTGTCGATAGCCCGGTGCAGCCGAAACTCGAATGGCGACGGACCTGGATGACCATCGGCGAAATCGAACGAGAGGAACTCGTTTACACGGGAGAGGTGCAGGTTGGGATCGAAGGCTACATGGACGAAGCCGGGAAAATGATCTTTAAGAATGAGCCTCGACACGTCTTGAAGCGGCAATCCATCGCTACGCCGGTTCGCCTGGAGTTCTACCTCGGAGCCGACGGAATCAGCGTGTTGATGCTCGCGCTAACAGCGATTCTCACCATCTCCGCAGTGCTCATTTCTTGGGAGTCGATTCAAGATCGCGCGACCGAGTTTTATCTTTGTCTGCTGTTGCTCGAAGCGGGGATGCTGGGCGCGTTCGTGGCGTTTGATCTGATCCTGTTCTACGTCTTCTTCGAGTTCACTCTCATCCCGTTGTTCTTCCTGGTCGGCATCTGGGGCGGAGTGCAGCGGCAGTTCGCCGCGTATCGGTTCTTCATCTACACGCTGGCCGGCAGCGTCATCACGTTGCTCGGCCTGGTCGCGCTCGTGCTGAAGGTCATGGAATCCGGCCTGACCGCGACGCCATTTTCGATCCCCGACATCGCCGCCGCGTTGAAAGCACATCCGCTGACCTACGAGTGGCAAGTCGGCCTGCTGCTGGCTCTGAGTGCGGGCTTCGTCATCAAGGTGCCGCTGTTCCCGTTTCACACTTGGTTGCCGCTGGCTCACACGGAAGCACCGACGGCGGGGAGCGTGCTGCTGGCCGGCATCTTGTTGAAGCTGGGCTGCTACGGCTTCTTGCGAATCTGCTTGCCGATCTTACCTGCGGCCGTCGCCCGGTTCGGCGTGCCGATCTACGCGACGATGGCGGTCATCGGCATCGTCTACGGAGCCTTGGGGGCACTCGCTCAAAGCGATATCAAAAAGCTGGTCGCGTATAGCTCGGTCAGTCACCTCGGCTTCTGCATGTTGGGGATGTTCGCGTTGAACTCCGAAGGGATCACCGGAGCCGTGATGCAGATGGTCAATCACGGCCTCTCGACCGGCGCGTTGTTCCTGCTTGTCGGCATGGTCTACGACCGCTACCACACTCGCGAACTGAGCGAACTGGGCGGCTTGGCGACGCGTTTGCCGCTGCTCTCGGTCTGCATGGTCTTCATCTGCCTGGCGAGCGCGGGCCTGCCCGGCTTGAACGGCTTCGTCGGCGAACTGCTCGCCCTGATTGGCATGTTCAAAGCGAATCCGATTTACGCGGCCATCGGCGCGACGGGAGTCGTGCTCGGAGCGTGGTACTTGCTCGACATGCTCCGCCGAGCTTTCTTCGGCCCGTTGAAAGAACCGGCCTCGGTTCACGGCCCGATCCTCGACATCAACATGCGCGAGGCATTGGCCGTCGTGCCGCTGATGATCCTCTGCCTGTGGATCGGCGTGTTCCCGAAGCCGCTGCTCGACACGATCGAAGACGATGTCCGAGAAGTCGTGAAGATGTACCCGCCAAAGCACTCCGCCAAGTTGCCGACAAAAGTGGTCTCACGGACGCAGCCCGAATGACGGAGAAGACAGCATGGGGACGTTCTACGTCGCAGGCCGAATCGAACACATCGTTCGCCGGACGAAGTCGGTGGACCCACGGCGCAAGAAACTCGTCGCCGCGGGACCGTTTCCCGCAGCATCGCTTTGTGGATCGGAGAGGTGAATGATGGCCCCCACTGTTGAAGAGGTACGAGCACAGGCACTCGAATTGTCGTTCACCGATCGGATCGCACTGGCTCGTGAGTTGTTGGAACCTCACGAGGAAGAGATCAGCGAACGCGAAGTGGATGAGATGTGGGCCGAAGTCATTTCGAGACGCCTGGAGGAGTTGGATCGAGGTGACTCTATCCCGGTGACTCGCCAAGAGGCCATGCGACGCGTTGATGAGGCGTTGGCGGCTCAGCGGCGTTCGCGAGAAAATGTGACTGTGAAAATAGATCGTCCTGGTGCCTGGTTTCATCACCAGGCCTCAAATTGAAAATCGCTCACGTTTTGGAGTTTCTTGTGTATCAGCATCTCACATCCGCCATCAGCCAAGTCTTGCCGGAAGTCGTGTTGCTCGCGGCGGCGTGCGTGAATTTGGCGGTCGGGCCGTTTCTCATTGGCGATGACGGCACCGTTCCCAAGGGGCTTAAACATCGCTGGGGAGCGTGGTCGCTGATCGCGCTGGCGATCGCCGGTTGGTTGCAGTGTGTGCCGGCTCCGGTGAACGAGGCGACCGGACTCGCGCCGTTTCTGTCAGACTCGCTCGTCAGCTATGTCCGGCTGGTGACAATCGTCACCGGTGTCGTGCTCGTGCTCATCAACTGGAATCAAACCGAGGAACGCGACTCGGCCGAATCGCACGCTTGTCTGCTGTTCATCCTCGCCGGAGCCAACTTGATCGCGCTGGCCAACGACCTCGTCATGCTGTTCCTCGCGCTGGAGTTGGTCAGCATCCCGACGTATCTCTTCTTGTATGTCGCTCGCCGAGACCGTTCGGGGCAAGAGGCGACACTGAAGTACTTCCTGCTGAGCATCTTCTCGTCCGCGCTGGTGTTGTACGGCTTCAGTTTCCTCTACGGAGTCGCCGGGACCACCAACCTGACCGCGCTGCATGAAGTGCTTCAGAGCCAACAACCAAAGACGATGCCGGCAATGCTGCTGGTGAGCATCGTGACGATCGTCGCCGGCTTGGCGTTCCGAATGACCGCGGTGCCGTTCCACTTTTATGCCCCCGACGTGTTTCAAGGGACGGCGAACTCCGCCGCCGCACTGTTGAGCTTCGTGCCCAAGGTCGCTGGATTCATCGCACTGGTCCGCATCCTCGGCGAACCGCGCATCTCGGAGGCCATTCACTGGAGCATCGCGGAGAAGAGCGGCGACATGCTGTTTCTGTTGGCGGTCGCGACCATGTTCGTCGGCAACTTGCTGGCGCTGCTGCAAACCAATGTGCGGCGACTGCTGGCCTATTCGAGCATCGCTCACGCCGGCTACATGCTGGTCGGACTGAGCGTCGCGGTCAGCGCGCCGCAAATCAGTGTCGATGGGACCGTCGCCTCGGCCGGTTCGATTGGCGGTCTCCCCGCGCTGCTCTTTTATCTCGGCGTTTACGGCATCACGACGCTCGGTCTGTTCGCGCTGATCGCCAGCCTCTCGCGCCCCGAACGTCCGCTCGAAACCAGCGATGATCTCGCCGGGCTGAGCAAGACGCATCCGGCCGGAGCCTTTCTCGCCGCCGTGCTGTTGTTCGGCCTGACAGGCTTGCCGCCCACCGCCGGGTTCCTCGGCAAGCTGACGCTGTTTTTGTCGGCCTGGAATCACGGCACGGACCTGGGCCGTCGCTTGGCGATCTGCCTCGCCATCAATGCGGCCATCGCCGCGTGGTACTACCTCCGCCTGATCGGCGTGATGTACCTGCAACCCAGCCGCGACGACTCGCGCCGCACGACGGGAGTCCCCGCCTTCGTCGGTGTCTCGCTGTGTGCCGTCGCCAGCATCGCGTTGTTCTTTGCTCCCGATTGGCTGTGGCAGGCTCTGCAACGAGTCGGCGGATAGTTTGTTGCCATCCGTGCGACAACCCTGCCTTCCCCCGAAAGCCCAACATGAACCCACATCGCAATCGATTCCTCATGTTGATTCCAATCCTTGTGGCGAATGTGTTCCCACTCCGCGCGGATGATGCCAAGCCAGCGTCGAGCCGATTCGTCGATCACTCGCTGCTGATCGCTCCGGAGTTTCCCTGCACTTGGCCGAGCCATCCGTTTCCGAGATTTCAGATCACGCATCAGCGGACCATCGGCCCGGACTCGGCGTACAACATTGACGTGCTGTTGATCGACGGGAATACCGGGACGCAATTGGATGTGCCGCCGCACTCGGTGGCTCGGCCCGATTTGAAGCGGGAGAAGTCGGGGCCGCTCGGCTTGGCGTTCACCGACAAGATCGAAGCGTGGCAGTTTGGCGGCGAGGCGTGTGTCGTCGATGTCCGTGACTTGCTCGATCAGGCTCCGAAGGGAGTCAGCCCACTGGTGAAGCGCGAGCACGTCGAACGCTTCGAGAAGCAGCATCGCAAGCTGCGATTCGGCGACGTCGTGTTGTTCCGCAGCGATTACTCGGACAAGTATTACCGGCCGTTCCCCGAAGGGAGCCGCTTCATCGCGGACGCATTGGATCGCAAGGCTCCCGGTTATCCCGATCCCGATCCCGACTGCATGGAGTTTCTCGCGTCGCGCGGTGTGATGAATCTCGGCACGGACAGCGCGAGCATGGGACCGCTGCCCGATCTCGCCGAGCCGACGCACTATGCCGGTCTCAAACACGGCATGATCTGGACCGAGAGCGCCACGAACCTCAAAGAGCTGCCGCCCACTGGCGCGTTCTACTGCATGATCGGCCCCAAGCATCAAGGTGCTCCGTACGGCGAAGGCCGAGCGTTCTCGATTGTCGGCGGCGACTTGCCGAAGCGGCTGATCGAATCGGCAAAGGTCAAACGCGCGATCGACCTCTCACCGACGCTGGCTCCGAACTTGCCAGTCACGTCGCCGGGAGGCGGCACGGGACAGCATCGACAGGTCTATCTCAAGCTCGACTTTCTGTACTCCGAATACCTCGACCTGTGGCATCACACGCATCTGATGGACTCGATGGCCGGGACGCATCTCGTGCCGCCGTCGTTCGCGTTGCCGCCGGAAGATGCGAAGCCAGCGTACTCGCCCGAAGTGCGCGGTTGGCTGGCCGAGTACGAAACGAAGTACGGCCCGCGCGGCACCAGTTCGATGACGACGGAAAAGGTGCCACTCGATTGGACGTGCGGCCCCGTGCGAGTGATTGATGTGACCTCGCTCGTCGGCAGCACCGACAAGAAGTCGTGGCCCGCTTCTCCTGAAATCACACCGGGGCACATTCAGTCGTTCGAGAAGTCAAACGGCGAACTCAAAGCGGGCGACGTCGTGCTGTTCCGAACCGAACATCTGGACCGTCACTTCAAGGCTCAGCCGAACGACACGGGCGTGTGGCTCGATCCGCTCAATGGCAAAAGCGAAGGCTGGCCAGCGATCGGTCCCGATGCGGTTGTCTTCCTCAAGAACAAGGGGATTCGCTGTGTCGCGACGGACGCTCCCGATCTCGCCGGTGTGAATCCCAAGCGAGCGTTGATGACCTACTGGGCACTCGGCAGTCGCGAGATGGTCGGCGTCGAGTTCCTGCACAACACCGCCAAGATTCCGCAAGGTGGCTACTTCCTGTTCGCCGCACTCCGCATCCGCGACTGCCACGGCGGCCCCGGCCGAGCCATCGTGCTGCACTGAGAGCGATCGTGTGGCACTGAGTCCGGCCGAAAGCCGATCGCCGAAAGCCGACAGCCGTTATCCTTTTTCCTCGGCTCTGAAAAACGGTATCGCGGCGATCGGCTGTCGGCCGGATCAATCCAATCTTTGAGGATCACCATGAGCAGCAACTTGTTTGATTTGACCGGTCGAGTGGCTCTCGTCTCCGGCGCGGCTCAAGGCATGGGCCGAGCCATGTCGCTGGCGTTAGCTCAACACGGAGCCGACTTGATGATGGCTGATCTCAACGAGGTCGGGCTTCAGCAAACGGCAGAGACAATCATCAAACTTGGTCGCCGAGCGATCCCGGTTCGCTGTGATGTCTCGAATCCCGATCAGATTCGGCCGATGTTCGAGCGACTCGATCGCGAGTTCGGACGCATCGACTTCCTCGCGAACGTCGCTGGCGAAGGGATCCTCGGCAAACCGGAAGAAATCTCACTGGCCGATGTCGAGCAATGCTGGCGGAACCTCGTGCTCGGCCGCTTCTGCATGTGTCAGGAGGCGGGACGCCGGATGCTCAAACAAGGCCGAGGCAGCATCGTCAACATCGGCTCGATCGCCAGCCAAACGGCGCTCGGCCGAGGCCACATCGCTTACAGCATGGCGATGGGTGCCGTCGTGCAGATGACTCGCGAACTGAGCACCGAATGGAGCAGCGGCGGCGTCCGAGTGAACTCGATCCTGCCCGCTCAAGTCGTGAACCCCAGCCTCGAAAAACGGATGGCCGCCGACCCAACGCTGCAAGCTCGGTTCGAGTCCGGCATCCCGCGCGGTCGCATGGGACAACCGAACGACATTCAGGGACTGGCGGTGTTTCTCGCATCCGACGCATCGACGTGGATCACCGGCGCGATCATTCCGATGGACGGCGGCAATCTCGCCATGAACGCTGGCGGAACGCGACGGTATCTTGACGCCACGCCTCTTGGATAGACTGCGAACGTGTGTAGAGAAGGAGAGAATCATGAACGACGTTTTGCTCTCAATTCCCGGAGATGCGCTGGCTGGTGTGAAGATTCCCCGTCAGAATTTGGACACGGAGCTCAAGAAGCATTTGGCGCTGCAGTTGTATCGGGCGGGTTTGGTGACGGGTGCTGCTGCCAGTCGGATTGCCGGCGTGGGAAAAGCGGAGTTTCAATTCCTGTTGGGTGAAGCGGGGATCTGCCAGCAATACGACCTCGAAGACTATCACCAAGACTTGGAGAATCTACGAGCATGGGAAGCGGGCGAGTCGTCATCTGTAATACATCGCCCTTGATCAATTTCGCGCAAATTGACCGGTTGGATTTGCTGGGTGATCTCTTTGGCGAAATCACTGTGCCCCCAGCGGTGCTCGATGAACTCCGAGCCAAGCGAGACATCTTTCCCAAGGCGACTGCGGCGGCCGACTCGCCGCTGTTACGAGTCGCCGAGCCACGCAATGTCCAAGTCGTTTCAACGCTCACCTACGAACTGCATGCGGGCGAATCCGAATGCTTGGCTCTTGCCATCAATCAACCTGGAGCTGTCCTGTTGATCGTGGATGACTTGGCCGCCCGAGCGGTTGCTTCTCACCATCAACTCGCGTTTACTGGCACCATCGGCTGCTTGTCGCTCGCCAAGCAACGTGGGTTGATTTCACGAGTTGGTCCGTTGTTGCATCAAATGCGTCAGGACGCTCGATTCTGGCTGAATGACAGTTTCGTGAATTCGATGCTCACGGAATTGAACGAAAGGGACTCGCTGTCGTGACGACTAATGCTCCAGACCATGAAACCTTGAGGAATCTCTATCGGACCATGCAGATCATCCGGCAGACCGAAGAGGAACTCGCGCGCTGCCATCAACGCGGTTTGGTTCTCGGCGCGTGTCACACTTACGTCGGCGAAGAAGCGATCGCGACCGGTGTCTGTGCTCATCTGACGGAGAAGGACGTTGTCTTCAGTACGCATCGCGGACACGGGCACGCGCTGGCGAAGGGTGCTCACCCGCGAGAACTGATGGCCGAGTTGTTTGGCCGCGAGACCGGTCTCTCGCGCGGACGTGGTGGCTCGATGCACCTGTTCTCGCCGGAGATCGGCATGATGGGGACCAGCGGGATCGTCGGGCCGTGCATCTTGCAGGCGTGCGGCGGCGGGTACAGCTCAAAGCTGATGCAGACGGGGCGAGTGGCGGTCGCGTTCTTCGGCGATGGAGCGGTCAACAACGGCGCGTTCCACGAAGGACTGAACATGGCGGCGATCTGGAAGCTGCCGGTGCTGTTTATCTGCGAGAACAATCAGTTCGCGACGGAGATCCCGTTCGAGTATGCGAGCGGCAATCCGAGCGTCGGCAATCGCGGGGCGGCGTATGGGCTGCCCGGTTTTGAACTCGACGGCAATGACGCTTTGACCATTCATCGGGTGGCGGGCGAAGCGGTCGCTCGCGCGCGAGCGGGGGGCGGGCCGACGTTGATTGAATGCAAAACGTATCGCACACGGGCTCACGCCGAAGGGATGGGCGATTTCACGTATCGGACGCGAGACGACGTCGATGCTTGGACGCAGAAATGTCCGATCGCCCGACTGCGGCAGCAGTTGATCGCCGACAAGACGGCGACCGCTGCGGAACTGGATGCGATTGATGCGGAGGTCAAAGCGCTGGTCGAGGAGTCGCGTCAGTTCGCCGAAACGAGTGCGTGGCCGAAAGCGGAGGATGCGACGCGGCATGTTTACTGCGAGCAACCCTCGCCGCCACGCAGCCCGATTCGGAACGTCGTCCCGGCTCCGTCTGCGGAGACGCGCGAGATCACTTACACGCAGGCGACTCACGAAGCGCTTTCCGAAGAGATGGCGAAGAACCCGCGGATCTTTGTGATGGGGGAAGGGATCGGCGTTCGTGGCGGCAACTTCAAGACGACGGCGGGACTGTTTGATATTTACGGTCCCGTGCGGCTCTGCGACACGCCGATCAGCGAGCGCGGGTTTGTGGGGCTGGCGTGCGGGGCGGCGATGACGGGGACTCGGCCGGTGATTGACTTCATGTTCGCCGACTTCGTGATGGACTCGGTCGGCGAGATCGTCAATCAGATCGCCAAGATGCAGTACATGAGCAGCGGGCGGTTGAAGATGCCGGTGTTGCTGCGAGGCTGCATCGGCATCGGGCATTCCGCCGCGACACATCATTCCGGCAGCTACTACGCGATGTACGGTCAAGTTCCCGGTTTGCGAGTGGTTGTTCCGTCGACGCCGTTCGACGCGAAAGGTTTGCTCAAGCGAGCCCTCAATTGCGATGACCCGGTGCTGTTCCTCGAACATCGCGAGCTGTTGACCGTCAAAGGGACGGTGCCGACGGAAGAGTACGAAATCGAATTCGGCAAAGCGTCGGTCGTGCGAACGGGCCGCGACGTCACGGTCGTCGCGCTGGCTCGCATGGTCCAGCAAACGTTGTCGGTCTGCGAGGAGTTGGAACGGGAAGGGATCTCGGTCGAAGTGGTCGATCCGCGCACGGTGTTGCCGCTGGATGTCGAGACGATTCTGAAGTCGGTGGCGAAGACGGGCCGTTTGCTGATCGTCGACGAGCCGCCCGCATCGTGCGGATTCGCGGGAGAGATCGCGGCGCAAGTGGCCGCTCACGGGTTCAACGATCTCGACGCGCCGATCTATCGGCTCAACGGAGCGTTCGCGCCGACGCCGTACAGCCCGCCGCTGGAAGGGGCTGTCGTGCCGTCGCCTCAGGCCATCGCCAAAACCATTCGCGCATTGATGGAGGAATAAGCATGGCCGTGGAAATTCGAGTCCCCCGTTTGGGCTGGTCGATGGAAGAGGGAACGTTCCTCGGCTGGCTGAAACAAGAGGGTGACGCCGTGAAGTCCGGCGACGTTCTGTATGAACTCGAAGGAGAAAAGGCGACGCAAGAAATCGAATCGCTCGACGTCGGCGTGCTGCGCATTCCGGCGAACGCCCCCGCGCCGGGGAGCGTGGTGGCGGTCGGAGCGTTACTCGGCTATCTCGTCGGCGACGGTGAGGCGATGCCCGACACAAGCCCGACGCGCGAGCGAGGAGAGGCTGTCACTAGCCCGACGCGCGAGCGAGAGACCGAAGCATGTAACCCGAAGCGTGAGCGAGGGCGAGCGCTTCACGAGTCTAAGATTCCTGAGAGCGATGGATCGACCTCGGAGCTTAAAGGAGCGTCCGCCCTCGCTGACGCTTCGGGTTACATGGGGGGGACGCCGCGTGTCGTCGCCAGTCCGCGTGCTCGGCGTGTCGCAACGGAACTCGGTGTCGATTGGACTCGCTTGAAAGGCTCCGGTCGAAATGGCCGAGTGCGCGAGCAAGACGTTCGTGCTGCGGCATCCAGCGGAGCTCAATCAAATCTTTCGCCACGACGTCGCGTCATTGCCGAGCGGATGCTGGCCAGTCAGCGGCAGACGGCTTCGGTGACGCTGACCACTCGCGCCGATGCGACACAACTCGTCCGGCTGCGCGAGCAATTCAAGGCGTCGAAGACGCCGACCATCGTGCCGTCGTACACGGACATCATCGCCAAGCTGGTCGCCAGCGTGCTGCGACAGCACCCGCACATGGCTTCCCGCTGGGACGGCGATCGCTTGATCGAGCCGTCGGCCAACGATGATTTGGCGATCGGGATCGCGGTCGATACCGACGGCGGTTTACTGGTCCCGGTGATTCCGCAGGTAAGCCGCTTGTCGGTGCGGCAAGTGGCCGAGCGGTCGCGCGAGCTGATCGTGAAAGCGCGCACGGGCAAGCTGTCACCGGCGGAGATGCAAGGGGGCGTCTTCACGATTACCAATTTGGGCGCGTACGGCATAGACGCCTTCACGCCGATCATCAACGTGCCGGAGACCGCGATCTTGGGACTCGGTGCGATCCGCCGCGAGCCGGTTG
>JBJXEX010000417.1:0-3604 GCA_046156195.1 Planctomycetaceae bacterium
AAAGCTGTTCCGAAACCATCGTTACCTCTGCTTTCGTTTCTCGATTACCAACCGGCTGGAGCGATCCAGTTGCCGGACAGGATTCCAACCTGCAAAATCCAAAACACCTTGACGTGACGCACCAGAATGATGGGGGGCGGAAATTGAACATCGTCATGCGAATTCTCTCGCTCTGCTTCTCGATTTTTTTGTCCCACATGTTTTTGTCAGCTCTGCATTTCAAACGGCTGACAAGAAGATGCGGGACAAAAAGATTTTGACAATTGGCCTTCGACGGACTCACCGTCTTTCATCTGCGGTTCGGCTGTGGTCCTCCGCAGTTACGACCGCCTTGCGGAGGTCGGTTTCGCGACCAGAATCAATCCCTGCAACACGAGGAACACCACGATCGGAGCGATCCAAGCCAGACGCAAGACTCGCATCAGAGTGTCCCAACCGGTGCTCGCCGCCGCCGCGAGCGACGTGCGGTGATCGGCCGCCTCGACGCCCAGATTGGCCAAGTGTTCGACGATCTTGGTGCGGCGGCGTTGATCGAGTTCGGAATTCGGCGGATCGCTCGACGGCTCGATGAACGCGGATTTCGGTTCGTCTTTCATTCGTTCGGCCATACGCTCGAGCCGTGCCTCCGCCGTTGGCCTCAGCACGGCGGCGTGCGATTCAAAGTCGGACTCTTTCAGCAACAGACCGGCCCCCTCCGCGTCGCGGATCGCGCGATCGCGTGATTCCAACAACGCCCCCAAGCCGAGCAGCGCCAGCATCAAGACGAGTGTCAGCATCAGCATTCCGCAGCCGATGGCGGTCATCTGTGTTTTGAACTGCTGCCGTTCGGACAAGATCTCGAAGTGCAAGTCGATGGTGCGTCGCCGCCGCAACGAGCGCCGTGCGGCGTCGAGCACATCGAAGGCCCGCACCGCGTCGGACCAGGTCGGAGCGTGTGGTGAATTCGAGGCGACGAACGCCGCGATCATTGCCGCCGGTGAGGTGACGGGATGCTCGAAGTGGATTGGTTCGCGGTCGGTCTCGACGGTCAATCGCCAGACGGGAGTTGTCCCGCGCCGTGCGGTCCAGGTTGCATCGGGCAAGCCGCTTCCCGCCAGAGTCAGCGTCGCTTGCGAGCAACCTTGCTCGGTCAGGCCAGAGCGTTGCGCGGTGACTTGGTCGTAGCGGCCCCCCAGCCATTGCAGCAGGTCGATGTCGTCGAGAGCAGCGGACTCGATCTCCGCATCCGTCAGAGCGGCTGTCGCGATTACTGCGGATAGTTCTCGATCCACTTGTAAACGGCGAATTGTGCCTAGCTCACCTGCCGCGAGCGGCCGCGCGAGGGCGACGAGTTCAGGCACAAATCGGAGCGTGAAGGCGGGCATCAACTCGACGTGCGAATCATCTCGGATCAGCGACAGCTCGTAGGCGCACGCGGCTCCGAACGCGACGCGCGGCACGATCAGCAGCGGCTTGCCTGCCGAGGCCAATTGCTTGGCGGCCGTCTGCACGTCGTCGCTGTCTCCCGCGACAACCACGGCCTCGACCGTTTGGTCGATCAGCAATTCTTCCCACGAGCCGTGCGGGACTGATGACCATGCCGCGCGAGCGGCAAGTCCCCTGGTGGCAGGTTTGGCCAAGGCAACTCGGACCACGCGATGCCCCGCGACCGAGATAGCTTCAAGCAGCGGCAGCGCTGCGGCGTCGTCTCCGATAAGTGCGAAATTCATGGGGCGGAGCGTAGCCGGAGAAAACGTAGCCGTCATCGCTCCGCGTGACGAGCCGAGTGCTTCACCGATAATCATCTCGTTCCCACGCGGCGAGGCTGTGAAGAAATCGTAGAACAGGCGGCTCGCCTGTTCGTTTTCTCGAAAGAAATGGGCAGGCGAGCCGCCTACCTTACGAAATCTTCACAGCCTCGGAGCGTGGGAACGAGAGAGGAAAATGGAAAATGGAAAATGGAAAATGGAAAATGGAAAATGGAAAATGGCTGCGCCCCATTTTGCATTCTCCATTTCTGATTTCTGATTTCTGATTTCCATTTTCCATTTTCCATTTTCGTTGAGCCACCGACTTCTCTTTGGCCAGACGCGGGTCGGCGGCTACAACTCCCGCCGATGTCCGCCGCTGAAAGCCAATCTGTGACTCCGTCGCCGCGCCGTGAAAGCGGCTTGCGGTATATCGTCGAGTCTTTGGTCTCGTTGGCTCTGGCCGTCGTTTTGGTGCGGTCGTTCTTGGTTGAGGGATACATCATCTCCACCGGTTCGATGGCTCCGTATCTTTTGGGGTATCACAAGCAAGTCGTCTGCCCCGACTGTCGGTTGCCGTTCGCGGTGGGCGTCCCCGTCGAGGAAGGGACGGAGACCAACGGTCCCGTCGCCTGTCCGAATTGTGGGCAGGCTCACATTGATCTCTCCGCCGTGCCTCGCAACGAGGGGGATCAACTGCTGGTCCAAAAATTCGCGTACCTGCTCCGTCATCCGAAACGCTGGGAAGTGGTCGTCTTTCAGAATCCGAACCGCCCAACTCAAGCGTATGTGAAGCGAGTCATCGGCCTGCCGGGAGAAGAGATTCAAGTCCGCGCGGGAGATGTCTGGATCAACGGCGAGTTGGCGCGAAAGAACTTGGTCGAGCAGCGCAGCACGCGAATGATCGTCTCGTCCCCGAAGTATCAGTCGCCCAACAGTGACGAATTCCGCTGGCAAACGGAGAGCGGATGGACCGTCTCTCGTCGGGGATTCGAGTTTAAGTCCGAGTCGATCGCACCTGGGACCGATGACGCGACGAGTCCGAGGTCGGTGACGTATCGAGGGACGGCTCCGCAGAGTTCGGCGTCGTTGTCGCTCGCGGACGCGACTCAACTTTGGCCGACGGACGAGTATGCCTACAACGGGCTGACCGAATTGATGCAGAAGTATCGCGTCCGCGACTTGATGCTGGTCATGCAAGTGGAGTTGCACAGCGGGCGTGGCGAGATGACGTGGACGCTCAGTGACGGAGTGCAAACCTTCGAGGTCTCGCTGGCGGCGGGTGAGCGGGAACTGCGGCTGCTCGTGGACGGTGTCGAGGAGCCGGATCAACGGGTAAAGCTGAGCGGTTCGATGTGGAAGCGGATGCGGCTGGTCGAGATGTCGCTGTTTGATCGGCAGTTGCTGTTCGCGCTCGATGGTGAAGTGATCTATCAGCGAGTCCTCGAACCGCTGGTTGTGCGGGCGAAGAACTCGGCTTCGGACGATGTCTCGCCGGTCAGATTCGGTGCTCGGAATCTGCACGTCACGGTCAGCGATCTGACGCTGTATCGCGACGTGTATTACACGCGCGGCGACGCTCGGCACGGCGTGAATGAGCCGTATGCCCTTCGATCGGACGAATACTTTTTTCTCGGAGACAACAGCCCGGTCTCGCTCGACAGCCGCAGTTGGATGGACGCGATCGTGCGCGATCCGATGCTGATCGGCAAACCGTTTCTGGTGCATCTCCCCTCTCGGCCAGGACGAGTCAAACTCGGCTCGGCCGAGTGGCATATCCGCGTTCCCGACTGGGAACGCATCCGATACATTCGCTGACCGTCCTCAACGTCAGGGGTCAGGCACTTCGGAATTCGGAATTGGCCGAACGGCCAATT
>JBJXEX010000182.1:0-2504 GCA_046156195.1 Planctomycetaceae bacterium
AGCTTCACTCGAAAACCTCCTGTGTGTCGATGTTCGTTGATCGTGAATACTCACTAAACACCGGAAAACGCCGGAGGGTTTCGTCTTTCTCAAACTTTCTCACGTTTAGACGACGCTTGGTTTAGGGCTAGTGATGACACTGTCGGCGGTGTATGTTCTCGCTGGCGGTGGTGTGCCCACATTGTCGCTCGGATCATCCCCGACAAGCACCGCAATCAAAATGATGCCGTAATTTCCCGTGAAGGAATCCGTGCCGCGAATCTCCAAGTAAAGCAGCGGATTCGTTTCAAAATCGAGCAACCCTGTCAGGATGATGTTGCCTGAAGTGTCGACTTGGAAATCGTAGGCCATTGAGGCATCGGCACGCTCATAGACGTCGGCAATGACACCACCAACAAGAATTGAAACGGTTCCAATGACGGTTCCACTGGGCGTCGTCTCACTTGGATAAAAGGTGTCAAGGGATTGTGCCGGAGCGAGGTAGCCCGGCTCCGAAAGTCGTGGGATGACCGTGACCAGGAAGGAATAATCTTCGGTCACAGTTCCATGAGTGGCCTGGATGACGAGGTAACCTTCGTTGCCAACCAACGGTGCTAGCGATGCGGTGGTTGTCACATCGCCATTGGCGTCAACAGAAAAGAAAGTTCCTGTGAAGATCGAGGCCGGGTCGTTGAGGGCACCAATGGAATAGCTCGTGGCGGGCAGACCGTCGGCCGTCAAGACGACTCGTCCGACGAATGTCCCGACGGCAGCATCGTCAAACACCCAAAGTTCGTCCGATTCATCGCCTTGGACCGCACTGCCCACGGTCGAAACTCCACTGCCGCCACCTGTGGACGTCGTCGTCGTGCCACTCGCAATCGCATAGCTGCTCGAAGTGGTCGGCGTCGCGCCGGTTCCGCTGGTTCCGCTGGTTCCGCTGGTGGCCCCAGACGTCCCGAACGCGGAGCTTGCCAGCGTGTCGGCGAACGATGGCAGGTCGGCGTCGTCATCAAACAGCGAGGTCGAAGTGGTATCGCTCGAGCCCGATTCGATCGGAGTGGCGACCTCGCCCGAAGTCGCGGTCGGAGTCTCGGTACTCTGAGCCTCCTCGAACGCCTGTTGCGAATCGGTGGCCACGCTGTCGGCGGTGGATTCCAACGCGCTGCCGTAGGTCTCCAACAGGCTTCCCGACGAGGTGTCATCCACACCGACCGTGCTGCTGGAGGTTGCCGTCGCCATGAGGAACGCTTCGAGTGCCGATTGCAGTTCGGCTTGCACCGGAGCCAAGTACTCTTGCTGCGCCGCCGAGTACTGGTCCACGACTTCCGTCGATTGCGCGACGGACTCGTCGAGTTCTGTCGATGCGCTCAACATCAAGCGCGCTTCCGAGACTTCAACAGCAAGACACGGCCGCGTTCGGGAGCCACGCCGTCGTGGCGGTCTAGCGAATTGGGGGGGGGCAATCTGCGGACCAGCGCCAGCCGATTTCGCAACGGACACAACCACGACAGCTTCAGCATCAGAAACTCCTCGACAGGGGTGACGGAGGAAACGCCGAACGAACGCGATGGATGATAGCCCAGCCAGTCGCAGCGTGACGCGCGAAGTGCGTCTCCAAGAGAAATGCCAGAATCGACTCTGACGGAGGGGCGAGATAATTACGGCCCGTCGCCCACAATTCAAGCGTTTAATGAGCAGAAGTATTTAGGTGACTTTGACATATTCATACTGTCGTTGAGCGAATCGACTTCGTCACCTCCATCGAGTTGATCGTTCCCGCCGCCGCCGATCAGCGAGTCGATCCCATCGCCGCCTCGCAACGTGTCGTTGCCCGCGCCCGCGCTGAGCGTGTCCGCTCCATTGCCGCCCTCCAGTCCGCCGAAGGCGGATTGCCCCTGCCGCCCGTCAGCAGATCGGTGCCATCGCGCCCCAGCAGCGTGCTGGACAAATCGAGCGACCCGGTCAGCGTGTCGTTCCCTTCGCCGCCATCCACCAAGATGCTCGACAAGAGCGTGAACCGCGCCGCCGTCACACCGCTGAGGTCAATCGCGTTGACGCCATCACTGCCCGTCACCACCAATTTTTCGATGACCGCAGCGTTCACCGTCGGAGCCGCATTCAAGACGACCCCATTGCCGAGAATCTCCACCTGCCCGCCAACATTCGCCCGCACCACGACCGAATCGTCAGCCTCGGCAAAGACGTTCAACTCGGCCCCAATCAGCACGGCCGACACCGTCGGCAGAATCCGCGTTTCGAGACATTCGGCCCCGTAGCCACGCTCGCCAGAGCGTGGGCGAACGACGTGAGACGCACCGAAGCCACCCACTCTCTGGCGAGAGTGGCTACGGCGAGAGTGGCTACGGCGAGCGTTCATTCGCAACGATTGCAACCAAGACGTCAGGGACATGGACTGTTCCTTGAAATTCGTTTCACCGCAGGCAAGTGCGTTGATGTTGAAGAACTTGAATTAGAACTCATTGATTTTGGACTAGAAGAAATCGAAGTAGAAGGAAATGAGG
>JBJXEX010000184.1:0-10387 GCA_046156195.1 Planctomycetaceae bacterium
CGAATTTCAGAAATCGCCGTTCTTGGTGTGGGAGGTGGGGAAATCGAGAACGGCGATTTCTGAAATTCGCACACCCGACCCCTCCGTCTGAAACGGTCAATAACACGGCCGGAAGAATGAACGAAAGCCGAACGATTGGGAAGCATCCCTTCGCGCCACGATTCACTTGACGCCTGCCACTCAGCGGGCTTCGATGCCGCCCCGTTTGAGCCAATCGTGCCGTAGACGAGCAACCTCAGGAGACTGGATTCATGCAGTATCGCCAACTCGGATCGAGCGGCTTGCTCGTGTCACCAATTTGTCTGGGGACGATGACCTTCGGAACGCCCGTCGCCGAGGCTGACGCCATTCGGCTGACTCATGCCGCGATGGATCTGGGGATCAAATTCATCGACACGGCCAACGTCTACGAAGGCTACGCCCGCTTCATCGGCAGCGCGGGGGGCGTCGCCGAAGAGATCGTCGGCAAGGCACTCGTCGGGCGGCGTGACAAAGCGATCGTCGCCACGAAGGTCTGTGCTCCGGTCGGTCCCGGCCCGCAGGATCGCGGACTGTCGGCGACTCACATTCTGCGCGAAGTCGATCGCAGCCTGCGACGACTGCAAACCGATTACATCGACCTCTACATCATTCACTGGCCCGATCGCGAAGTCCCGCCGGAGACGACGCTCGCGGCCATTGATCAAACGGTACGCTCCGGCAAGGTGCGTTACTTCGGCATCTCGAATCACTCGGCCTGGCAGATGTGCGAGTACCTCTGGCTGGCCGACCGCAACGGCTGGCCGAAGGCCGTCTCATCACAGATTCCCTTCAGCCTGCTGCGCCGCGAGTTTCAACACGACCTCGACTTCTGCCACAAGCACGGCATCGGAGTCACGCCGTATCAAGCTCTGCAAGGCGGCTTGCTCACCGGCAAGTACCAGCGCGGCCAACCACCGCCGAACAACTCGCGAGCCGCCGAGAAGCCGGACTGGATTTGGAAACTCGACAACGCACTGTTCGACAAACTTGAAGGAGCCGAATCGCTCGCGCGAGAACTCGGCGTGCCGATGTCGCAATACGCTCTGGCCTGGACGCTGACTCAACCGGCGATCACGTCTCCGATTGTCGGTGTCAAACGGCTCGACCAAATCGAAGACGCCATCACCGCTGCCTCGGTGACACTTCCGACCGAGCATCTCAAGCAACTCGACACCTTCTGCCCGCCGCCCTGGAAGCAGCACGACCCGATTCGTGGGTGATCCCAAGTCATGCACCAATCGCCTGGCTCAAGAGCGGAGCCGCGCGGAGCGAAGGGGGCGGAGATACAAGTGCGGATGCACGATCGAGAGCGGCCACGTCGGGGCCGAAGTGGCCTCGATCTTGATTTCGTGAAGGCGAGTTTCTCGGACGAACAGCAGCATGTTCTGGCGATACCAAAACGGGATCGCCAGATCATTCCAAATGCGCTGACGAATGACATCCAGCACCCTGTAGCCATTGGTATCTACACAACTATCCGGTTTTCAGGAGCGGGATCGGGAGGCGGACTTGAGTGACGAGGGCCTTCAAACCGGCGACGTCATTAGCGTTCGAGAGTGTCGAGCATCGACAACAGCGACCACAGACCAGCCAGCAGGACTGGGGCCGTGAAGGGCTGCTTCCGTTTCATTTGCCGACCTTCGTGCAACACGCGGCGATCATCGGCGCGAATCAAGACAATGTGATCATCCGCGTCCCATTCTCGATAATGCCCGATCGAATCGGCTTCGCGATCAATCCTATTCACGATCGGACGACCCAGATTCCAATCGCGGCTGGCCAGCTTCGGTTCGCTGCTGCGTTCGACGACACCGGAAAGTAATCGGGAAGCGTTCTCGCGAGTCTCGCAGAAAGACACCCAAGCCTGAATCAAAACACACATCCCCGAAACACCCACCTCGAAACGCCAAGCCGCCTACCGAGAATTCAATCCAACCCTCCCCGCGCAACAAGACTCGCTACAACGAATTAGCCATTTTCATCAGGCTAGGTTAGCCCCTTGAATCAAAGGAATCTGGTCAAAGAAATGAAGACCACATGAGAAGATCGACAAAACTGTGCGGAGCCGAGTTCAAATCGCACAACTTCAAAACTCGCGTTTCGGGTTGGTGAGGCGGCCTCACCGAATGTGTCATTGCTGTCCGCGTGGGGGTTGGCAACTGCTCCCTGACGGTCGCGGCTCTAAATCTTTACTGCCACTCTGCGACGGTCGCTGCACGGCTTGCTCACATCTGAGCCGGCTTGTGCGAGTTCTCTCAGCGGGTTGCTCGACTTTCTACGGCTCGCCATACTGGGGTCTTGATTTTCGGACGCAAGATACGGTCGGCGAGCGCCTTCAGCCGATCAAGAGGGTTCCGCAACGAACCCGCATACAAGAGAGAGACGAGACGATGACGCACGCAGCGACCGGTTCGGCCGCGCCGTTGGTTGGGGAGTTGGATGAATGGTTCGACTCGCTGGACGACATCCTGCATCGGCATGGCGACCAAGGCGTTCAGCAATTGCTAGCGGCCTTGCAGGAAAGGGCTTACATCCGAGGCGTGACCCTGCCGTTTACGGCCACGACCCCGTACATCAACACGATCCCCGTCGATGAGCAGCCGCCGTTCCCCGGCAATCGCGAGATCGAACGACGCATCAAGTCGATCATCCGCTGGAACGCGATGGCGATGGTCGTCCGAGCCAACCGTGACCACAAAGGGATCGGCGGCCACATCTCGACGTATGCGTCCAGCGCGACGCTCTACGAGATCGGTTTCAACCATTTCTTTCATGCTCGAACGGACGACCACACCGGCGATTTCGTCTATTTCCAGGGGCACGCCTCGCCCGGAGTTTACGCGCGAGCGTTCCTCGAAGGCCGTCTGACCGAAAAGCATCTCGAACATTTCCGCGAGGAACTCCCCGCTGGCGAAGGACTCTCGTCGTACCCGCACCCGTGGCTGATGCCCGACTTCTGGCAGTTTCCGACGGTGTCGATGGGACTCGGCCCGATCACCGCGATCTATCAAGCGCGGTTCCTGAGATACCTGCACAACCGCGGGATTGCAGACACCTCGAAGTCGCATGTGTGGTGCTTCGTCGGCGACGGCGAGGTCGATGAGCCGGAAACACTCGGCGCACTGACGCTCGCCTCGCGCGAGGGACTCGACAATCTGATCTTCGTCGTGAACTGCAATCTGCAACGGCTTGACGGGCCGGTGCGAGGCAACGGCAAAATCATTCAAGAGCTGGAAGGCGCGTTTCGTGGAGCTGGCTGGCACTGCTTGAAAGTCATTTGGGGCGGCAATTGGGAGCCGCTGTTGCAGCAAGATCACGACGGCGAACTGGTCCAGCGCATGGGCGAGATCGTCGATGGGCAGTATCAGAAGTACGTCGTCGAGCCAGGCTCGTACATCCGACAGCACTTCTTCGGAAAATCGCCGACGCTGCAAGAGATGGTCGCCTCCCTCTCGGACGAGCAACTGAAGAAGCTGCAGCGCGGCGGACACGATCCCGAGAAAGTCTTCGCCGCCTACAAAGATGCCGTCGAGCATCAAGGTTCGCCGACGGTGATCCTCGCCAAGACGATCAAAGGTTACGGACTCGGCGAAGCGGGTGAGGGCCGCAACGTGGCTCACAACGTCAAGAAGGCCAACGAACAGGAGCTGAGAGAATTCCGCTCTCGGTTCGGAATTCCGATCGCCGACGACGAGGTCGATCAAGCCCCGTTCTACAAACCCGGTCCCGACAGCCCGGAGATGCAGTACCTACAAAGTCGTCGAAAAGGGTTGGGAGGCTACCTCCCCGCGCGGCGACCGAGCGACGAGAAGCTCGCCGTGCCATCGGCCGAGACGTTCCTCAACTACATCGCGAAGGCGACCGAGGGTTCCACGACCTTCACGTTTACCTACTTGCTCAGCGGACTGCTGAAAGACAAACAGATCGGCCCCCGAATCGTGCCGATCATCCCGGACGAAGCTCGGACGTTCGGCATGGAAGGACTCTTCCGCCAGTGCGGCATCTATGCCAGCAAAGGCCAGCTCTACGAACCGGTCGATGCCGATCAGCTCATGTACTACAAGGAAATGAAGAACGGCCAGATCCTCGAAGAGGGGATCAACGAAGCGGGAGCGATCTCGTCATTCGTGGCGGCGGGGACGGCCTACTCGAATCTCGGCATCCACATGGTGCCGTTCTACATTTACTACTCGATGTTCGGCTTCCAGCGAGTCGGCGATCAGATTTGGCTCGCCGGCGATTCGCGCACGAAAGGCTTCTTGGTGGGAGGCACGTCCGGCCGGACAACGCTCAATGGCGAAGGGCTGCAACACGAAGACGGCCACAGCCAACTCTTCGCGACCAGCGTCCCGAACCTCAAGTCTTATGACCCGGCTTATGGCTATGAGTTAGCCACCATTATCCACGACGGCATGCGTCGCATGTATGTCGAGCACGAGGAAATCTTCTATTACCTGAGCGTCTACAACGAAGACTATAAGATGCCCGCGATGCCCGCCGGAGTTACCGAAGGGATCGTGCGCGGGATGTATCGCTTTCAGAGCACCGAAAGCTCTAAGGGCCAGAAGGAGCGTCCGCAGCTCTTCGGCAGCGGCCCGATCCTCAACGAGGTGCTGCGTGCTCAGCAGATCTTGTCTGAGCAATACGGCATCGGCTCCGACGTTTGGAGCGTCACGAGCTACTCCGAACTCTGCCGCGACGCCTCAATGGCTCTGCGCTGGAACCGGCTGCATCCGACGGACAAGCCGAAGCAGAGTTATCTCGAAACAACGCTCGCCGGCCTCACCGGCCCGTTCATCGCTTCGAGCGACAATGTGCGACTTGTCCCCGATCAAATCCGCAGTTGGATTCCCGGCGACTACCACGTCCTGGGCACCGACGGCTTCGGCCGCAGCGAGACGCGAGAAGAACTCCGCCGCCACTTCGAGATCGACGCCGAGTGCGTCGCCTACACAACGCTGGTCGCCCTGGCTCAACGAGGCCAGTTCGACAAGAAGAAACTGCCCAAGGCACTCAAAGACTTGGGCATCGACCCTGAGAAAGTTGAACCGCTCAAAGCGTAAAACAAATCCACGAATCAACAAAGACAAGGAACACTAATCCGCGCTAATCTTCGCTAATCCTGACTTGATTAGCGTTGATTAGCGCCGATTAGTGTTCCCAAGTTTTCATTCCCAAACTTCACGAGTTGACTGCCGACATGGCCATTGAATTCAAACTGCCCGAAGTCTCCGACGGTGTGAAGACCGTCGATATTGCCGAGATCAAAGTCAAAGCCGGCGACGTCATCACCGCCGGTCAAGCGGTCATGGACCTTGAGACCGAGAAGGCGGTCGTCGAGCTTGAATGCCCGCACGCCGGAACCGTGGCGAAGGTTCACGTCACCGTCGGCCAAACGGTCGCGATTGGGACACCGCTGCTGAGCATCGAAGCCGGAGCGTCTTCCGCCGCTCCAACCGCTGCGCCGCCCGCGCCTGCTCCCGCGAAAGCGGCGGTTCCAGAGAAAGTGGCGATTGCGACTTCGGTGGCTCAACCAGTCGCGCTACCGAAAGTCGCCGCTTCGACGGCTGCACTCAGTGCTCAGTCCGCGGCTCCAGACACTCGCCCACCTGCGCCCGCTGGTCCGGCCACTCGGCGACTCGCACGCGATCTCGGTGTCGATCTGCATCAAGTCAGCGGGACGGGGTCGGGCGGACGGATCACGCCAGAGGATGTGCAGAACTACGTCAAAAACATCCTCGAAGGCAACGCCCCCGCGCCGTCAGTTGTCGGTGCAATCGCGACTCCGCCGCTCCCCGATTTCAGCCAGTTCGGCCCGGTCGAGCGGCAAGCTCAGGGCAAGATCGCGAAAGTCTCGGCGACGAATCTGAGCATGGCGTGGCAGACGATCCCACACGTCACGCAGCACGATCTGATCGACATCACCGACCT
Source organism: Planctomycetaceae bacterium (assembly GCA_046156195.1). Lineage (GTDB taxonomy): Bacteria > Planctomycetota > Planctomycetia > Planctomycetales > Planctomycetaceae > SXKJ01. The sequence continues at coordinate 5,953 of JBJXEX010000184.1, forward strand.
CGAAGCGGCTCGCAAACGCTTCGGAGAAACGCTCGGCAAGAACGGCCCGAAGGTGACGATGACCGCCATCGTGATGAAGGCGCTGATCCCCGCGCTCAAAGCGTTCCCGCACGTCAACGCGAGTCTCGACGCCGCGAAGGGCGAGCTTATTCTGAAACGCTACTACCACATCGGCTGCGCGGTCGACACGCCCAATGGCCTGCTGGTCCCGGTCGTCAAAAACGTGGACCAGAAGAGCATCGTGCAGATCGCCGCCGAGTTGGCCGACCTCGCCGCGCGTGCTCGCGAGAAGAAGCTCAAGCCCGACGAGATGAGCGGCGCGACGTTCACGATCACGAACCTCGGCGGCATCGGCGGCACGGCCTTCACGCCGATCGTCAACTGGCCCGAAGTCGCCATCCTCGGTCTCAGCCGCGGCCGCACCGAACTGAAACTCCACGGCGGAGCCGTCACCGAACGCCTGATGCTCCCGCTGTCCCTCAGCTACGACCACCGAGTCATCAACGGAGCCGACGGAGCCAGATTCGTCGCCAAACTCGGCAGCCTGTTGAACGACTTTTTCGCGTTGTTAGCCGAAGCGTGAGTTCTTAGGCTGGCACAAGAACAAGCCGAGAGGAGTCATGCCATGAAATTTCCCGTGACGATTGATCGCGACGAAGGCGGCGTTTGGGTTGTCGAGTGCCCTTCGATTCCGGGCTGCGTCAGTCAGGGACAGACACGCGAGGAAGCCTTGAAGAACATTGAAGAAGCCCTCGCGTTGTGCCTGGAGGTCCGGGCCGAACGCGGATTGCCGTTGACCGTCGAGACTCATCAGGTCGAGGTCACGATCTGACGGCCGCTCTACCCGTCGTCAGCAGTCGCGAGGCCGTCAAGGTCTTCGAGGCGTTGGGCTGGGAGGGACTGAGCAGAGACTAGAACAGGAAGACGAATCATGCCGACGAAAACAGCTCGTAAGAAAACGAAGAAACCTCAGCGGCGGCTGACCATTTCGTTGGACGAAAAGGTTTACGCGGGACTGCATTCCAAGTACGGACGGAGACTCAGCCGGTTTATCGAATCGGTGGTTCGGCCGTATGTCATCAACAAAGACATGGCGGAGGCGTATCGCCAGATGGAAGAACCGCGAAAGCATCCAGACAAATACGACACCACGCCAGTTCGCCGTTCCGCCAAGACCTTGGTTCGTCCAGTCGTGTCGAGAAAAAAGTTGGCTGAGGAGTATCGGCAGATGGCCGCGGATCAGCAGCGCGAAGCGGAAGCTCACGAGTGGTGCGAAGCCCTGATCGGAGACGTGGCCGATGAAACGCGGTGAAGTCTGGTGGGTCGATTTCGAACCTGCCATCGGTAGCGAGGTTCGCAAACAACGTCCGGCGGTGATCGTCAGCAACGACGTTGCAAACGCCCATCTCGATCGAGTTCAAGTCGTGCCGCTGACGATGACAACCGGCAAGGTCTATTCCAGCGAAGCGCTCGTTTTCTTTCGCGGGAAACGTCAAAAGGCGATTGCCGACCAAATCATGACGGCGGACAAATCGCGATTTGACAATCGCATCGGGCGACTGTCAGCAGCAGACATGGAATTGGTGGAAAAGGCGATTCTGATCCAACTTGGTTTGGTCGATTGGGAATAGCTCCAAAGAGGATGACATGTCACACGCGGAAATCGTTGTTATTGGTGCTGGTCCCGGCGGGTATCCGGCGGCGTTTGCGGCGGCGGATCATGGGAAGAAGGTGGTGCTCGTCAATGAGGAGCAGAGCCCGGGTGGCGTTTGCTTGCAGCGCGGGTGCATTCCCTCGAAGGCGTTGTTGCACGTCGCCAAGTTGATTCACGAGGCGGCCGACGCGGCTGAGCATGGACTGTCGTTTGGAACGCCGAAGATTGATCTCGCGAAGTTGCGAAACTTCAAGAACGGCGTCATCGGGCAACTCACCGGCGGCATTCAGAGCTTGTGCAAGGCTCGCGGAGTGACGCTGGTGCAGGCTCGCGCGACGTTCGCGAACTCGAACACGCTGAACCTCGCCAAGCCGGACGGCAAAATCGAGCAACTGACGTTCGACAAAGCGGTGATCGCGACCGGCTCGCAGCCGGCGATGCCGCCGATGTTCGCGATTGGCGACTCGCGCGTGATGGACTCGACCGGAGCACTCGCCCTGGAGGACATTCCCAAGAAACTGCTGGTTATCGGCGGCGGCTACATTGGGCTGGAGATGGGCTGCGTGTACGCCGCGCTCGGCAGTGAAGTCACTGTCGTCGAAGCGTTGCCGGTGATCCTCGCGGCGGCCGATCGAGACCTCGTGCGACCGTTGCAGAAGCGGCTCGAAACGCAGTTCAAGGCGATTCACGTCAACACGAAAGTGCTCAGCCTGACCGCGAGCAAAGCCGGCATCGTGGTCGAGATGCAGGGCGAAGGACTCGAACCGAATGTAACCCGAAGCGTCAGCGAGGGAGGGGTCGGGGGCGTCAGCGAGGGAGGGGTCGGGACGGAGTCCCAACCTACGAAGCTGACCTTCGACCGAGTCCTCGTCTCCGTCGGCCGCAAACCGAACAGCCGCAACCTCGGCCTCGAAAATACGCAGGTTCAAATCGACGAGAAGGGTTTCATCAAGATCGACCGCTGTTGTCGCACGGCCGATCCAAACATCCTGGCGATCGGCGACGTCGCGGGGGAACCGATGCTGGCTCACAAAGCCACGCGTGAGGCGAAGGTCGCCATCGAAGCTCTCGTCGGCGAACCGGCCGAGTTCGACAACATCGCGATCCCCGCCGTCGTCTTCACCGACCCGGAACTCGCGTGGTGTGGACTCACTGAAACCGAAGCGAAGGCTCAAGAGCGAGACGTGAAAGTGATCCGCTTCGCCTGGGCCGCCAGCGGTCGCGCTCAAACGCTCGGTCGCACCGAGGGACTCACCAAGCTGATCGTCGAAAACAAAACCGAACGAGTCCTCGGCGTGGGCATCGTCGGGGTTGGCGCGGGCGAACTGATCTCGGAAGGTGTGCTTGCTGTCGAGACTGCCGCCGTTGCTCGCGATCTCGCCGACAGCATCCACCCGCACCCGACGCTCAGCGAAACGATCATGGAAGCGGCCGAAGCGTTCCTCGGCCAAGCCACGCACATGTACCGTCCGAAATGAAGCCGCACCAACCGACACGAGCCGAGAATCGTGAGACCTGGATTTGTTGCCGTGTCCTTCGATGACTTTGTGGAAAGACATCTGCATCACGGGGGAAGCGGTGCCGGATGATGATCCGGAGATCCCACTCGTCGATCCCCATTCAACGTGACCGGCGGTCTTTTGGAACCGTCACCCAGTCCGGAAGCCAATTCGGCTTTTGCCAAGAGGATCAGGGGCCGAGCCTACAGATGCCGTTCGCGGATCGTGCGGTGGATTGTTCGTTGAGGATTCTCGACGAACGGTCTTTCTCTCTGAGCCAGCGGCTCCTGGTGGCGGAGGTTTCGAGCCAGAGGACTCACGCGGCTTTGCCGGCGATCCTTTCTCGGAAGATTGACTCGGCGGCGTTTGCTTTGGCTTTGATTCTGATGGGCTTGGCTGAATGGACCGCCACAGTTGCTTGGCGGGGACCGGCGCGAGCGGAGACGAGAAGATACTTAAAGACTTTGACGACTTTGGTCCGAGTTCAGCGTTCCCAACCAATCCGAAGTCAGTTTTCCGGACCAAGGAGTTCCCTGCGTTGCGCCACGCTCCAGCAATCCGTCACTCGGCGACTCCAACATCGCCAAATCCACCGGAGTGAATTTGTCCGTCCGCTCGTTGAAATGCCCCAAGTCAAAAACGGTGAATAACTCCCGGCCATCCGCAGCGGCATACAAATTGTTCTGAGCGGCGAGCGTGGCACTCAACGAATCGAGATCGAGCAACCGCATGGCAAAGTCGATGTTCCGGCTCTCTCCAACCAACGCCGTCGCGACTCCGTTGTTGGAGACCGAGAGTGCGACGGGGATGACCTGCAAACCAACACGCCCATCGTTGACGGGACTTTCCAGCGCGATCTGCAGATTGGCCGCAGTCAGCGCGCTTGAGTCCGCCGATGGAACGGTAGAAGGCGACCGCTCCGTTTGCTCAACAGTGCCGGTCGTCAAGCTTGCCGAGTCGGCAACTAATAAATCGACTAAGCCAAAAGAACTCAATGCGAAACCCGACCCTTGACCGAAACCGTCAATCAATAAGAAGCCGCCGCTTGTTAATGGCAGCAAATCAAAGGTGACGCCATTTGAAGGCACGAAGACACTGTCGCGGATTACCTCGGAGATTCTGAATGTCAGATTGAATTCGCCGATGGAAATTCCAAAACCACTAGTGGTCCGCCAACTTTGGATTGCTGAGTTGGGTCGTTTTGTGGGATGAACCGCGATTGACGAGCGGATTCTCATTTCAGGAGCGACTCATGGGCAAGGAAGCCAAGTTTGTAGTTCGG
>JBJXEX010000191.1:0-59583 GCA_046156195.1 Planctomycetaceae bacterium
AGGGTTTCTGCCGCAAAAAGTTCTTGAAGACCGAATCGAGCAACATCCTTGTCGCCTCCAATGATTGATGTATCCGACATCCAATCAGGATGTTGCGCGATCATTAAGCACCTTGGAAGCCCTGGCCCCATCCGGCTTGCCCCATTGGTCTTCTTCGTTTCCGAAAGTTGTTGTGAATGAGTCAAGCTTTAGCCACGGGCCATGACTGAATGATTCGTCGGAAGAGATTGCGGAGGGATTGCGTGTCATCCAGCTCGGCGGCGGCGGGGCGGATCCGAGCCTCGTTTGCAAATCCGACTTCATCCCGCCATTTTGGGATTCTGCGGTGCCTGAACCTGATCGTTTCTCTGTCTCCGTGATTCCCGACATGCTCCGACATCTCCTCGAACTGATTCGCTTCAGCCACACCGTTTTCGCTCTGCCGTTCGCCTTGCTGGCGTCGATCCTGGCGTGGCACGGCCGCGTCGAACCGTTTGCGTGGCGCGAATTGGTTGGCCTGCTGCTGTGCATGGTCTTCGCTCGGTCGGCGGCGATGGCGTTCAATCGGCTGGTCGATTGGAAGTTCGACGCGGCCAACCCGCGCACGGCAACGCGACATCTCCCGGCGGGATTACTCAGCCGCCCGTCGGTCATTGCGTTCACACTCGCGAGCAGCGCGGGATTCATCGCTTCGACGCTGTTATTCCTGCCGAATCGTTGGCCGATTCAATTATCTCTGCCGGTGCTGCTGTTCTTGCTCGGCTATTCCTACGCGAAGCGGTTCACGAGTTGGTGTCATTATTGGTTGTCGGCCGCGCTGATGTTCTCGCCGATTGCGGCATGGATCGCACTGCGCGGCGAGGTCGCGTGGACTCCGGTCAGTCTCGGAGCGGTCGTGTTCTTTTGGGTTGGCGGCTTCGACATTTTGTATGCCTGCCAAGACACCGAGTTCGATCAAGCTCACCAACTTCACAGCATCCCCGCCCGCTGGGGCGTCTCACGAGCGTTACGGATCGCCGCGCTGAGCCACCTGCTCACTGCCGTCAGCTTGTTTGCGTTTTGGCACGTCGCGGGATTGGGGACGATCTTCTTCGTCGGCATCGTCGGCGTGACTCTGCTGCTGGTCTACGAACACTGGCTCGTGCGACCCGATGACCTCAGCCGCGTGGGCGTGGCGTTCTTTCAAGTCAACGCGGTGATCGGCGTCGGACTGTTGTTGCTGGGAGCGGCCGACCTCTGGTGGCGCTAAGATTTTCGTTTCTCACGCTCGCCTGAGTGTCACCGCAAGTCGGGTTGCAGCCACTTCGCCGGTCGCCCGATGTTGGCCAACACATTTTCCGCCGCGAGGAATCCGCTGCGCACCGCCCCCTCCATCGTGGCCGGCCAGCCGGTCTGAGTCCAATCGCCCGCCAGTTGCAAGTTCCCGATCGGCGATTGCTGAGCCGGTCGCAGAGCCTCCGATCCCGGCAACGGCGAGAACACGGCCTGATGCTCGATGATGACGCGTGAATGTCGCAACTCCGCTGCTGCCGCCCACGGCCAGATCGCTTTCAACTCCGCCACGACGTCCGCCACGACGTCTGCCGCAGCCCGCTCGGCCACGTCGCGCGCATTGCTGATGACGACTTGATAATAGAAAGACGGAGAGCCGCTTCTCTCAACGAACTGTTGAGTCTTCGTTTTCTGACTTCGATTAAACACCCACTGACTCAAGCGGCCCACCAGCACCGCGTGCGGCAACAACGTGATCGGTCGATCGAACCACAAATGCACGCTGGCAATCGGAGCCGTCTCCAACTCCTCGATCGCCACCATCTGCGGCCGAGTTCGAATCGACTCCGGCAACAGCGACAACGCACGCTGCTGAGGCACCGCCAGCACGAACTGTCTCGCCGTCAGCCGTTCGCCATTTCGCAACTCAACAGCGGAAATGGCTCCGTCCGCCAGACAAAGTCGTTCGACACCCGTCTTCAGCCGCACGTCCACATCATGCGCGGCTAACCACTGAGTCAGCTTCCCCGAATACAACTCATCCAGCGGGACCGTCGGCAGCGAAACTTTCCAACCCTCACGATGCGTCAGAAACCCATCCACGAACACCTTGCGCCCGGCGGCGAGGGAGATGCGGTCCAGCGACTCGCTCAATGCGCTGACCAGCACGACGTTCCAAAAGTAGTCGATCGCACTCACCGTCTGCCGCTGCCGACCCAGCCATTCGGCAAACGAGGTTCGATCCTTCTGCGGCGGATTCACCATCCACAAGGAACACAGTCCCCGAGCAATCGCGAATTTGTCACGCAGCGAAAGATAGCTCAGCCCCCACAGAGCCTGTCCCAAATGCAACGGAGCACAGCCCCACGGAGTCGCCGCGAATCGGCAAAACTTCGGCAACTCCCGACCGCTCGGATCCGGCGGGCCGACAAAGGTGAGTTGCTCTTCATCGCGAAAGAACGGAGCCAATCCTGTCACCTGGCAGAAGTGTCGAAAGTTGGTGCAGCACCCCATCGCCACATGCTGGCAGTTGTCGATCAACTCCCCGGTGGCCCCATCCTCAAACGAACTCGCCCGCCCTCCCAACCGAGGCCGCGACTCCAGCAAAGCGACATTCACGCCCGCCTGAGCCAGCGCCACGCTCGCCGCCAACCCCGCCAGACCGCCACCAATCACAATCACGTTACTCATGCGGTGACTGTAGCCAACCCACACAACAGGCAATGAGGGTCGGGTGTGCGAATTTCAGAAATCGCCGTTCTCGGTTTCCCCACTTCCCAAACGCTCCCCGGCGATTTCTGAAATTCGCACACCCGACCCCGAATCACGCGGAGCGTGGGAACGAGGAATCACAAGAGACTCATCATGGCACAAACCAAACCACTCGATCTGCAAGACCTCGCGCTGCTCAATCAAGAGATCGCGGCGCTGGTTCGCGCCGGCGTGCCGCTCGAATCGGGACTGGCGATGGCGGGACGATCGGGGAGCGGCGCTCAGGAAATCCTGATGCTGGAGTTGGCTCAGCGCCTGCGCAAAGGGGAGTCGTTTGCCGAAGCACTGCATTCTGTCGGCGGGGAATTGCCCAAGCTGTATCGAGCGGTCGTCGAAGCGGGTGCTCGGACGGGGCGATTGCCGGAGGCGTTGGAATCGTTGGCGATGTTCGCTCAGGAGACGTTGAAGTTGCGGCGGCGGATTGATCTCGCGTTGCTGTATCCGACGCTCGTGCTGTTGATGTCGAGTTTATTGTTCACCTGGCTGGTGGCGTTTTGGGTGCCACGGCTAAGCGATGCGTATTTCTGGTTGCAGATTCCAGAGACGGCTTGGGTGCAGCGATTGGTCTGGTTGAATCAGAACTTGAGAGGTTGGGCGTGGATCATCCCAGCGATCGTGACGACGCTCGGAGGTTGGTGGTGGTTTTCGACGCGCGGGTGGTACGGTCTGAAAGGGACGACGGAGACCTCGACTTGGTCGGCGTTTCAAATCTTGCCGGGGATCAACACGATCGTGGGGAATTTTCGGCGAGCGAATTTCTGCGATCTGATGGCGATGTTGTTGGATCATCAAGTCCCGTTACCCGAAGCTTCGCTGTTGGCGGCCGAGGCATCGGGTGATCGGCCGTTGCAGCGTGTGGCGTTGCGAATAGCCACCGGCGTGAGGGCGGGACGCTCGCTGGCAGATTGTCTGGCGTTGGGACGTGAGCTGCCGCTGTTCGTGTCGTGGATGCTGATCTGTGGCGAACGGCAAGGGACATTGATCAAAACGCTGCGGCAAATGGCCGACGTGTTGCGTCAGCGAGCGGCCGCACATTCCGACTGGTTGCGGATGATGTTGCCGACGGTGCTGGTGGTGCTGATCGGCGGCACGGCCGTGCTGGCCTATGCGTTGGCGGTGTTCGTGCCGATGTCACAGTTGCTGCACGCGCTGGGGAATTACAGCCCGTAGCACAGGCGGCTCGCCTGTGCAGGGAGTGATGACCGATTGGAGTTGTGGGCGTGTTTGGGTTGCGGCATCGCCGCTGAATGACAGGCGAGCCGCCTGTCCTACGAGGACATCGCAATGTTGCGATTTGGTTATCGAGCAACGGATGAGAATGGCCTGGAGGTCGAGGGGGACTTGTCGGCTCCGTCGATCGAGGTGGCTCGGCAGGAGTTGGCTCATCGCGGCTGGCAGGTGATCGAGTTGACATGCGCGGATTCATGCGAGCCGGAAGATGGCACTTCCCTTCTGAGCGGCACGGCGCTAGCCGCCGGTCGTTCGCCAGAAAACGTCGATCCCGCTTCACCGGTGGCTAGCGCCATGCCGCTCAGGGATAACGTCGATCCCGCCTCGTTGGGGAAGCTGAGCAGCTCGGAGGCGGAGCTGTTGGCGGGGCAGATGGCCAATGTGACGAGTGCGGGATTACCCCTCTCGGCGGGATTGCGGGCGCTCAGTGAGGAAGTTCCCTCGGGGCGCATGAGGCGCTGGCTGCGTGCGATCAGCGATCAACTGGAGCGTGGTCAATCGCTGGATGCGTTGGCTCGCGAGGCGGAGGGGGCGTGGCCGCGCTACTTCTTGGCGATGCTGTCCGCGGGACAGCGGACGGGCAAGTTGCCGGTGTTGCTCAACGAGTGCGTCGTGCATCTGCGCACGACGGCGGAGGTCCGTCGGCAGTTGATGGTGGCTCTGGCTTATCCCACGGTGCTGATCTCCGTGGCGTGGTTGCTGCTGAGCTTTTTGGGGACTCTGATCCTGCCGCAGTTCCGCTCGATCTTTCTGGGATTTGGCGTCGAGCTTCCGGGGATCACGGTGGCGATTCTGGCGTGGTCGGAAGTGATGGGCTTCGTGGGCTGGTGGTCTCTGCCGGCGCTGGTCTTCGTGATGTGGTTGGCGTGGCGATTTGCCGAGCCGCTCGGCTACGACCGCTGGCGAGACGCGGTGGTCAGTGGCGTGCCGCTGTTTGGTGAGGCTCGGCGATCGGCCGCGCTGGGTGAGTTCTGTCGCTTGCTGAGCATGTTGGTGAAATACGAAGTCGGCCTGCCGGAAGCGGTCCGACTGGCGGCGGGTGGCGTCCGCGATGCCGACCTGCGCGAAGCCTGTTGCGAGTTATCGACGCGCATCCAAGCGGGCGAATCGCTGACCGACGCGGCGACTCAGATGGGGCGTTTCCCCAGAGAGTTGTTGCACCTGTTCCGCTGGGCGGATCGCGGCGAGGACTTCGCCGAGGGACTGCAAAATGCTTCCGAGGTTCTGAACGCTCAAAGCCGAGTCCACTCGCACACACTGGCGATCGTGTGCGAGCCGGCCGTGACGCTCGGCATCGGCATCGCGGTGGGATTAACGGTGATCGCATTGTTCATGCCGTTGGTGAAATTACTGAATGATCTGAGTTGAGAGGTGCAACGTGGATTCCGATTTTGGTGCCTTGGCTCTGGGCGTGATCACTCTGCTGGCGGTGTTGTCGTTGCCGCAGTTGATTTGGACTCGGCGGATCGTCGAGCGAGTCCAGGGTTGGCTGGCCAACTCGCGGCAAGGGGTCGAGTTGGTGCCGTTCGCCAGCTTCAGTCAGAAGGCTCAATGGGGTTGGTTGGCGGGGATCGTGGTGTCGCTCGTGTTGATCGTGGATGCGCAGTTCGACAGCGCGGCTGTCGGTCGGCCGGAGACGATTTCTCTGTGTGCCGCCGTTTCGTTCTGTTGCTTGATTCAATGGATCATCAGCACGAAGTCCGAAGCGATGTGTCGGCAAGTCAGCCGCTTCATGGCCCAAGCGTCTGAGAACGTAGTCACCGAGGAGTCGTTGCAACGACAACTTACTTCCTTGGGCCGGCTGACTCTGGTGTGGTTGGTGTTTGTCACAGCCCATGCCGTGATTGCGGGGTTGATCCTGATCGCCGTGGGGTTGGACGAGATCGCCTCGGCCGCCGGGCAATTGCTGTTGATGTTTGTGTTGATCGTGGTGCCGGGCCTGATCGCGTTGATGGTGATGCGGTGGGTGGTCGAGGCGCGTGCTCAACAGGCACAGTTCTTGTGGTTCTTGGCGATCACGATTCGGAGTCGCCGTCCGCTGGCCAGTGAGTTGATCGGTTGGGGTCGGGCGCATCCGGGACGATTTGGCTCGCGCGTGATGGAAGTGGCTCGCGACATCGGTGCCGGTGAATCGCTGGCCGATGCGCTGCAGGCTCAGCCGGGATTGCTCGCCTCTTCCGACCTGATGTCGCTGCGCGTGGCCGAGCACACCGGCACTCAGGCCGAGACCCTGCGCGATTGTGCCACGCGACAGACTCAGTCGCTCAAAGGTGACGCCGTGATCCGCAACGCCAGCGGCACGGCGATCTGGTTGTGGGCGGTCGTCATGGTCGCGGTGACGCTCACGACGTTCTTGATGTACTACATCGTGCCGAAGTTCAAGCAGATCTTTCTGGGCTTCGGGACGGAACTGCCGGGCGTGACGGTGCTCTTGATCAGCATCTCTGACGCGTTCGTCCGTTACGGAATCCTGTTCTCGCCGCTGATGGCCGCGCTGTCGATGATCTTGCTGTGGTCGTGTGGTGAAGCATTTCTGCATGGCTGGTCGGAAACGTGGTTGGCATGGCGATTGGGCTTCGGTCGGCAATCGGAGATCCCGCGGTTGCTCCGTCGTCTGCGCGGCGCGGTGGTGTCGAATCACCCGTGGCCGACCGCGCTGCGACCGATGATCTTGAAACATCCGCAGCGAGACATTCGCTCGCGGTTGGAGCGCGTGCTGGGCCGAGTCACCGCCGGCATGGGGGTCTGGCCAGCCATGTGCGATTCCGGTTTGCTGACCGCTCGCGATGTCAGCCTGCTGGTGATGGCGGAACGAGCAAACAATCTCGCCTGGGCATTGTCCGCGCTGGCGGAATCGAAAGAACGCACGCTCGCTCATCGCTGGCAAGTCTGGCTGACGGTCGCGGTCCCGATCTGCACGATCGCGGCCGGACTGATGGTGTTGCTGATCTGCGTGGGGTTCTTCATGCCGCTGGTGAAGCTGCTGAATGATTTGAGTTGAGTTCGTTGAGTTGAAAGGGGACGAGATGCGACGCATTTCAGACGAGACACAAGCCCGACGCTCGAATGCGAGAGCCAGTGTTACCGGCGAGCATTCGCCGGTGACGGATCGGGCGGAAGGGCAGATGGCAGATGACAGATGGCAGATGGCCATCTGCCATTTGCCATCAGCCATTTGCCATCAGCCGTTTGCCATTTGTCATCGCCCGATTCACCGAAACCGACACTCCACAGCGACCAATGATCGAGCGGGCTTCAGTCTGCTGGAGATGTTCGTCGCGGTGGTCGTCTTCGGGACGGTGCTGATGACCTTTCTGCCGTTAATGAAATCGGTCGGAACTCAGCAGCGGATGACCGATCAGCGACTGCTGGCTCTGCGCGAGACTAACAACCTGCTCGAACAACTCTCGCAACGGAAGTGGAACGAACTCACCGAAGCCGAACTGGCCAAGTTGTCGCTGCCCGATGACGTCAAATCGCGGCTGCCTCAAGCGGCGATGCGGATCGAACTGACCGAACCGGACGAACCGCTGCGATCGAAGCGTGTCGCGGTGAAAGTGAGTTGGACACCACGCACGGGGCAGGCCGCGCAGTCGGTGCAACTCGTGACTTGGTTCTTTGCGACGGAGGGACAGCCATGACGAAGTTGATTGATGCAGCCGAACCTCGTCGCGGTTGGGTGGCCTTCAATGGCACTCGCTTTAGTAGCGGAACGGCGCAAGCCGTCCGGTTGAAGCGGGGCAAACTCGCCAATACCGGGCGGCTTGCGCCGCTCCGCTACACGATCGGATCTAAAGCGAGTGCCATTTGGCTGACGCCAACCAGCTCGCCAAAGTTTGCGGCGCGTGCCGGCATCACGCTCACGCAGATTCTGGTGGTCATCTCGCTGACCAGCGTCATCACGATGGCGGCGATCACGACCATCATCTCCATGCTGCGGCAAGAAGGCCGCACGACTCAGGTCTGGCTGAGCCAACAAACCCTCCTGCGACTGAGCGACGATTTCCGTAACGACACCCACGCCGCGCGAATCGCCGAAATCACCACACAAAATAACGCCCCCGCTTTGATCTTCCTCGGCAGCACCGAGACCACGAAGTCGGTGACATACCTCGTCACCGAACACCAAGTCACGCGCCGCGAGACAGACGGAGACAAGCTGCTGCGAACGGAGAGCTATCGTCTCCCCGACAGCCAGGTGACGTTCGATTCGAGTCCCTCGCGAAACGACTCATCGCGACTGACGACAGGTGAAACCGTGCGACTGACTTGCCGTCGTCCGAATGCTCCGCCGATCAACCAACGGACGCCGCCGCCGCTGCACGACGAACACATCCTCGCCGTGCTCGGCCGCGATCACCGATTTGAAAAACCGTAATGTGGCACGACGCTCCGCGTCGTGAATCGCGACGCGGAGCGTCGCGCCACAATGTTGCAAAAAAAACATCCCCTTCAGCGATAACGATGTGGCACGGGCGGCTCGCCTGTGATCGGAGTCCCTCAAATGACACTTCTCAATCCCACCCGAAAACAGCAGTCCATTCGTCGCCACGCTCGCCAGAGCGTGGGTTGCGTGGCGACTCGGCCCACGCTCTGGCGAGCGTGGCTACGCGAAAGTCACAGGCGAGCCGCCTGTGCTACGTCATGTCGTTCCGGCATCGCGCTGATGGTCGTGCTCGTCGCGTTGGCGATCGTCACTTCGATTGGCATGACGCTGGTGCGACTGGCGTTAATGCACCATCGGCAAGCGGAGCACGAGACCTCGGTCGCTCAAACGCGCTGGCTGGCGGAGTCCGCCTTGGATCGCACCGCCGCACAATTGAAAGCCGATCCCAAGTTCAGCGGCTCGACCTGGTCGATTCCAGCCACCGACTTGAATGGCCGACATGCGGCACAGATCACAATCGAAGTTCGGCCCATCGAGAACGCCCCACAAGCTCGCGAAGTCACCGTCATCGCCAACTACCCGACCAATGCGCCACAACGATCACGGATTCGCGTGGTGCGGAGATTTGAGAATTGAGATCGACGCAGGTGAGCCGGGCGGCGTCAGCCCCCGGACAAGCCACGAGAAACGCAGGTCCGTGGGCTAACGCCCTCCGGCTCACCAAACGCACGCGGAAAACTTGAGATCGAGCGAAAGCAAAACACACACTCCGACCAGCCACATAATCTTGAAGGAACCTGACCATGACAACTACCCCGACCTCATCAAACGCTGACCACTCACCGCGTCGCTCTGGCTTCACGCTCATTGAGCTGCTGGTCGTGATCGCGATCATCGCGATCTTGATCTCGCTGCTGTTGCCGGCGGTGCAGCAAGCTCGCGAGGCGGCTCGGCGAGCCTCTTGCAAGAACAACCTCTGCCAATTGGGACTGGCCATTCACAACTACGAAATGGCGAACAACGTCCTGCCGCCGGGGAGTGTGAATCCGACCGGTCCCATTCGCTCGGAGCCATCGGGCTATCACATGAGCTGGGCCGTGCAGATCCTGCCCTACGTCGAACAGCAAAATGCGTTTCGCATGATCGACTTCACCGTCGGTGCCTACGATGCCAAAAACGAACCGATTCGTAAGCTGGTCATCGCGGCTTACAGTTGCCCCAGCGACTTCCGTTCGCCGCAGGCCGGCAACGTCGCGGCCAGCAACTATGCCGGAGTGCATCACGAAGATGAGGCTCTGATTGACCACGGCAATCATGGCACGTTCGTGTTGAATCTCGCCGTGCCGATCGACTCCGTCACCGACGGGACGAGCAGCACGTTGTTCATCGGCGAGAAAGCCTTGCAGCCCGAAGAGCTGGGTTGGATGAGCGGCACGCGAGCCACGCTTCGCAACGCCGGTCAGAAGATCAATCACAATCTGATGAACCTGCGGGATCAGTTCCCGCTGCGCGACACGGCGGGCAATCCGATCACCGTCACTGCGGACTTCGTCGGCGGCTTCTCCAGTTATCACACCGGCGGCGCACACTTTCTGCTCGGCGACGGGGCCGTTCGCTTCCTCAACGAGACGATTGAACAATCGGTCTATCGCCGACTCGCCAATCGCTCGGACGGACAGCCGGTCTCGGACTTTTGAGCGACGGACTTGTTTCGCCGATGAGGCTCGCACCGGCGACTCTTTTGTCGAACAATGCACTTGGCCAAACTGCACGACTTCCGACCGCTCCCTCACGGACGCGGCTCTAAAGTTTCACAGGCTCGGAGGGTGGCAACGAGTTCTGCCAACAATTCCCCCTGCCGATTAAGGAGCTGTCCTCATGCGATTCCACCGGTTGCTCTTGTTGTTGATTTGTTTGCTCGCGGCTCAGACGGTTCGGGCAGATGACGCGATTCTCTATAACCGTGACATTCGGCCGATCCTGACCGACTTATGTTTTCCGTGTCACGGGCCTGATAGTGCGGCTCGGAAGGGGGACTATCGGCTTGATCGACGAGACGACGCGATCGGCAAAAAGGTCATCGTGCCGGGGAAGCCGGATGAGAGCGAGATGATGCGACGGATGCTGTTGAGCGATCCCGAAGAGGTCATGCCGCCTCCGCACACCAAGAAGTCGCTGACCGAGAAGCAAAAGGATCTGCTGAGAAAGTGGATCGCCAGCGGGGCCGAGTATCAGCCGCATTGGTCGTTCATCGCGCCGGTTCGCCCCGCGTTGCCGAAGCTCAAGAACGAGGCGTGGGCGAAGAATCCGATCGATCGGTTTGTACTCGCGAAGTTGGAGGAGCGCGGACTCACTCCAGCGGTTCAAGCCGATCGGCGAACGCTGGCTCGGCGAGTCAGCCTCGACATCACCGGGCTGCCGCCGAGCATCGAACTGGTCGATGAATTCGTCGCCGACAAATCAGACAACGCTTACGAAAAGCTGATCGACAAGCTGCTGACCTCGAAGCATTGGGGCGAGCATCGCGGGAGATATTGGCTCGACGCCGCGCGATACGCCGACACGCACGGGATTCACTTCGACAACTATCGCGAGATTTGGGCTTATCGCGATTGGGTCATCAGCGCGTTCAATCGCAACGTGCCGTTCGATCAATTCACGATCGAGCAACTCGCCGGCGACCTGCTGCCGAACAAGACGCTCGACCAGCAAGTCGCGTCGGGCTTCAACCGCTGCAACATCACGACGAACGAAGGTGGCTCGATCGCCGAGGAATATCTCGTCCTCTACACGCGCGATCGGACAGAGACGGTCTCACAAGTGTGGATGGGACTGACGACCGGCTGCGCGGTCTGTCACGACCACAAGTTCGATCCGATCTCGCAGCGCGAGTTCTATTCGCTGGCCGCGTTCTTCAATAACACGACCCAAGCCGCGATGGACGGCAACATCCCGAACACGCCGCCGATCATCACCGTCCCCAAGCCCGAAGACCGCGAGCAGTGGGAGGCGGTCTCCGCGTCGCTCAAGGAGATGCGCGGCAAGCTGGAGACTCGCAAGCAGGCCGCTCGCGCCGAGTACGACAAATGGCTGGCCGATGCGAAGGTCGAACAACTCGCCGCGCTCGTGCCGACCGAGGGCTTGAAGCTGCACGCGCCGCTCAACGAGGGACAAGGCAATTCGCTGAAACTGATCGTGGACGGGCAAGAGCGGACGACGGAAATCAAATCCGGCTTTGACTGGGTCGCGAACGGCAAAGTCGGAACGAAGGCCTTCGCCATCAAGATCGGCGATCACCCGCTGGAGGTTCCCGAAGCTGGGGACTTCGAGAAGGATCAAGGTTTCACTGCATCCGCATGGGTTAAGGTCACAAAGCGAAATCAAACCGGAGCGATCCTCGCTCGCATGGATGGCGGCAGCGCCTATCGCGGCTGGGATCTGTGGTTGCAGGCGGATAAGCCCGGCATGCACATCATCAATGCGTGGCAGACCGACGCTCTGAAAGTCGTCGGCAAGACACCGCTGCCGCCAAATCAATGGAGCCACGTCTGCGTCACCTACGACGGCTCCGGCAAAGCGGCCGGTGTTCGCATCTTCGTCAACGGAGTTCAACAGCCGGTTGATGTCGAAGTCGATCAACTCAAGTCGACGATCCGCACGAACGTGCCGCTGACCATCGGCCAGCGCAGCAAGACCGAGCGGCTGCAAAACGTCGTTCTGCAAGACGCTCGCGTTTACGGCCGAGCATTGATCAACAGCGAAATCGAACAACTCACCCGCACGCCGCAAGCGGTCGAACTGCTCGCGAAGCCGGCGGACAAACGGACGCCGCAAGAGGTCAATGATCTCTTCGACTGGTGGCTGGTTACGTTCGATGCGCCGTACCGCGAACTCAACGGGCGGATCGCTGTCGCTCAGCAAGACGAGGTCGCGATCAAGTCGCGCGGCTCGATCGCTTATGTGATGAACGAGAAGTCGGAAGAGGCGATGGCCTACATCCTCTTCCGTGGCGAGTACGACAAACGCAAAGACCCGGTGAAGCCGAGCACTCCCGCCGCACTGCCCGCGTTCCCGGCCGAGACTCCCGTGAATCGCATCGGCTTCGCTCAGTGGCTGCTGCGCCCCGAACACCCACTGACCGCGCGAGTCACCGTCAATCGCTTCTGGCAGGAGGTCTTCGGCACGGGGCTCGTGAAGACGGCCGGGGACTTCGGCATCACCGGCGAGTTGCCGTCGCATCCCGAACTGCTCGACTGGCTGGCCGTCGAGTTTCGCGAGTCCGGCTGGGACATGAAGAAGTTTTTCAAACTGATCCTGATGTCGAACACCTACCAGCAGTCGGCGGTCGTCACGCGCGAGAAGTTGGAGAAAGACCCGCAGAACCGATTGCTCTCACGCGGCCCACGGTTCCGCATGGATGCCGAAATGATCCGCGACTACTCGCTGGCAGCGAGCGGCCTGTTGGTGCCGAAGCTCGGCGGGCCGAGCGCCAAGCCGTATCAACCCGATGGCGTCTGGGAAGCAGTCGCGATGATTGGCAGCAACACTCGCGACTACAAACGAGACACCGGCGAGAACCTGTATCGCCGCAGCCTCTACACATTCATCAAACGGGCGGCCCCGCCCGCTTCGATGGAGATCTTCAACGCGACCGCTCGCGAAACCTGCATTGTCCGCCGCGACCGCACCAACACGCCGCTACAAGCGCTCGTCACGCTCAACGACGTGCAACACATCGAAGCCGCGCGGCATCTCGCGCAATCGGTACTACTCAGCCGAGAGTCCGATCCGTCCGCTCGACTCGATCTGCTGGCGAAGCGTCTGCTCGCTCGCCCCTTCCGATCGGACGAGCAGACGCTCGTGAAGTCCACGCTGTCCGAGTTATTGGCTCACTATCAGTCGCATGCGGAGGACGCGAAGCAGCTCATCACCTTCGGCGAGTCCAAGCCAGACGCCTCGCTCGATCCCGCCACGCTGGCCGCGTGGACGATGCTCGCCAACGAACTGCTGAACCTGGACGAGGTGCTGACCAAATAAAACGAGAAGAGATAAGTGACCGACGTGCTCACGAAGATGCTCGAACCGGTTCCCGCGCCAGACAAGAAGGGCCGCATCGGATCTCAGCCACCGGAGGAGACGGATTGATTTTCGTGGTTTGGCTCGCAGCCCCGAAAATCGTTTATGCCTCGCGCGATGTCGAGTGAGTCGTTTGCCGCAAGCCGGAGGCGTGCGCAACATTCGGCACGCACGCCTCCAGCACGCACGCCTCCGGCTTGCGGTTAACCAACGCGGCGAAGTCGCAACCAATGTGGCTCGACGCTCCGCGTCGAGAATCGCGACGCGGAGCGTCGCGCCACAATGCGCGCACGCCGACAAGAATCTGACAACTAGTAGTACGACTCACTCGGCACCGCGCGAGGGATAAACGCTTTTCATGGCGAACAGAGTCCGCAGTCCAACGACTCCTCAAACAGCTTCGCCAATTCCTCGGCACCGGTGGCACGCGGTGAGAGTTTCAACAAGCGTTGTTGCGGCAGCGTCCCCTCCACCAGCGCGGGGATGTCGGATGAACTAAAGCCGACCTCGATCAGACCGCGCGGCATCTTCAACGCCTGCATGAAGTGAATGACACGATCGGCCAGGATGCGGCCGGCATCCGCGACCGACGCGAGAGAGATGTCCGCTCCCAGCGCCTTCGCCGCCAGCAGGTGCCGCTGCGGCGACGTCGGGGCGGTGAATCGCGCGACGGCCGGAGTGTGCAGGATCACCGACATGCCGTGCGGCACCATCGCGTGTTGTGTCGGATACCCGGCTGGATGGAAGTCGCGGACCATGCCAGCCACGGGATACGCCATCGCATGGGGCAAGTGGACTCCCGCGTTGCCGAAGCCAATGCCGGCCATCGACGAGGCCAAGATCATCTGCATTCGTGCTTCGTCGTCGCTGATATCGGCGACGGCGCGCGGCAGGAACTCGGCCACGATCTCCAGTGCTCGCAACGCCCACACGTCGCTCATCGGGTTCGAGCCTTGATAGGCCGATCGCTCGGAGGGCCGCGCCGGACGCAATCGCTGGTCGTAAGGCAGGGCCGTGTAACTTTCGAGCGCATGACTCAACACATCCAATCCCGCGCTCGCCGCGACCGCCGCTGGCTGAGTCCGCGTGTTGTCCCAATCGACGATGCCCAGTGTCGGCCGCACATACTTGGACGCGATGCCGGTTTTCACTTGTCGCGAAACCAAATCGAAGATCGCGACGCCGGTCGTCTCGCTGCCGGTTCCGGCGGTCGTTGGAATGGCAATCAACGGCTTGAGCGGCCCCGGCACCGGCTTCCCTTTGCCAATCGGTGCGTTGACGTAGTCGAGGAACTCGGCCGGATGCGTGGCAAAGACATTCGCCGCCTTGGCCGTGTCAATCGTGCTCCCACCGCCGACCGCAACGATCGCGTCAAAGTGACCATCGGTCGCGAACTTCGCCGCGGCCAGGAAGCTGCCATCGGTCGGCTCGATTTCAATCTGGTCGAAGATCGCGAATTCGAGCCGCGCGTCTTCCAGCGACTGCTGCACGATCGAGCCTGTCGCCAACCGCCGAATCGCCGGGTCGATGACAAGCAGCACACGCTTCGCGCCGAAATCGACCAAGTCCAAGCCGACTTCGTGCGTGATGCCATGACCGAATCGACAGTTCGAGGCCAGAATTTGAAACGCGGTGTCCGTGGCTTGAGTCATGTCTAAAGTCCTATCGCGAAACTGAGCCTTCATCGTTGTTCTCCCGATTGGTCATCGACTCGAAAATTTGGCTTGCGCAGTCTCGCGATCAAGACAAGCCGTCACAACAAACCCGCTGACGGAGTCGTCTTAGGAGTTTCGAGTCTCTGCGAAGTGCGGATCGCACTGTTGCGCGATGGTACTGGAGACGGTGCTCGCCGCTGCAAGCGATCAACTCGTTGCGTTGCTCAAATGCCCTCGCCTGAAGCGGAATTCGTGCGATGCGGTAGGTTTCCTCAATTGTCTCGACCCTTCCTGCCGTTAGAGTTCTTGCGGCGATGCGTACATCACAACACATCTTCTGAGCATCCCAGATCAACTCGCCGCTGGCCTTCCCCCATCACCAACGAAGTTGATCGCCACACCCACTGCCGAAGTGGTCGGCCTTCCGAAGAGTCTCTCTTCGGGACGACGGATTTGATCCTCCTACGGCGGTTCGTGCGTGTACAAATTCCAACCGAAGCGGCTCTGGCTGCCTCGCGAGGTGCGACATGCGAACCCTTGTGCCCGATACGGCTGGCCTTGAGCCAGTCATTGAACGATTCACCTTCACAGCCGCGACCGCGACCTTCGCCGATCCCGTCTCGCTGGCCGATCCCGCCACCGTTGCCGATCCCGCCACCGTTGCCGATCCCGTGACCGTTGCCGATCCCGTCACCCAGTGGCAGGGCATTGTGTCGAACAAGAGCGGCACTGAGCCGTCTCTGCCGACGAAGCCGTGGCTGGCTCATTATCCGGAGAAGGTGCCGACGACGCTCAGCTACCCCGACTTTCCGGCTTGGGGTTTTCTCGCTCACACGGCGGCGACGTACCCGAATCGCATCGCGTGTCATTATTACAAGCAGCATCTGACGTTTGCCGAGGTGGCTCAACAGGCTCGGCGAGTGGCGTCGATGCTCGTGAAATACGGCGTTCGGCCGGGGGACCGCGTGGGCATTCTGCTGCCCAACATGCCGGAGTACTTCGCGGCGATCAACGGCATTTGGATGGCCGGCGCGATCGCGGTCGGACTCAGTCCGCTGAGCGTGCCCAACGAGATCGCCGACATCCTGACGGCGACCGATTGCCGCGTGGTCATCTCGTTGGATCTGCTCGCACCGCTGGTTCTCAAGGGGAGCTATCAGCCTCGGCACATCATCTTCACCTCGCTGCAAGACCGGCTGCCCGGTTGGATGCGGCTGGGGTATGCCTTCGCGCGGATGCGTCGGTTGGGATTCTGGCCTCCGGTGGATGGACCCAATCAACACGACTTCCAAGATGAACTCGCATTGTGCCGACCACTCCTCCAACCGGTCGTGCCGGCGTCCCTTTCCGACGCGGCGTATATTCTGCCAACGGGGGGGACGACCGGTGCGCCGAAGGCGGTCACGCTCAGCCATCGCAATTTAGTGGCGAACACCAGCCAGCTCGTCGCTTGGGCCGAGGGCGAAGTCGCTCAGCACGTCAGCCTGTCCGTCGCACCGTTCTTTCATTGCTTTGGCTTGGTCGGCAATCTGCTGTGCGGGACGGCGCTGGCCACCACGCAGATTCTGCTGCACCGATTCATTCCGCGCGTCGTCGTGCAACTGATCGAGCAGCACGAACCAACCACCTTCAGCGCTGTCCCCGCGATGCTGGCGTCGCTCAACGAAATCTTCCGAAAGCAGCCGCTGCGGACGCGGAAGCTCGAGCATGTGCAAGTCGGCGGTGCTCCGCTGGACCTGAAGCTGGCCGAGGAATTCAGTCGGCACACGGGTGCTCACGTCGTCGAGGGCTACGGTCTGAGTGAGTGCAGTCCGTGCGTGACTTCGGGACCGCTGAGCGGCAACGATCGCGCTGGCACGATCGGTCTGCCGCTGCCGGACACCGACGTGAAGATCGTCGATGCCGACACCGGCGAGCGCACGCTGCTTCCCGGCGAAGTGGGCGAGCTGCTCGTCAAAGGTCCGCAGGTGATGCTCGGCTATTGGAAGAATCCGACCGCGACGGCTCAGGTCATTCGCGACGGTTGGCTGCACACCGGCGACTTGGCGACGATGGACGCTGATGGCTTCTTGAAACTCGTCGATCGCAAGAAAGATCTCATCATCACCTCTGGCTTCAACGTCTATCCGTGCGATGTCGAGTCGGTGCTGCGGCGTTTTCCGGGAGTCGTGGATGCGGCGGTCGTCGGTGTTCCGAATCAAAGCTGTGGCGAGATAGTCAAAGCGGTCCTCGTGCTGAAGCCCGACGCACACTTCGATCGCCGAGCCTTCGATTGGTACTGCAAAGACCAGCTCTCCGCACAGAAGCGGCCGAAGATCGTCGAAGTTCAAACCGGCGATCTGCCCCGCAACTTCCTGGGCAAAGTCCTGCGTCGCCATTTGCGCGAACCCGCCCCCACGAACCCAACACAAACACCGTCAACAGTTCCACTCACTCCGGCCCAGCGCTGTGAAGAGGCCCTCGTCGCCGCGCTGCGAGAATGAATGCCGCTGACCGAATTCCTCTGACCAGATTCCTTTGATCTCCAGCATTGAGGACATGCTCGACCAAAGGAGTGAGATCAAAGGAATCTGGTCAAAGGAATGAAGACCAACCATGCTCGCACGATCCCAACCACCTGCGTTCGGACGCGAATCTGGCGAGTCCACTCGCTGGCGGGATCGCTCTGCCGGATCGCGCGATGATCGGCCGAGTCGTGATCTCGCCACCCGGCCGGACGAATTACACAGCAGCCTCGCCGACTTGTACGCGCACCAAACTCAGTGGTTGTTCGCGTCGCCGCGCGATCGGATCGAACTGCTCGAACGCTGTATCGGGACTGTTGCCGAGTCCGCTCGCAACTGGGTCGATGTCGCTTGCGAGATCAAGCACATCCCCACCGACAGCCTTTGCCGAGCCGAAGAGGTTCTCGCCGGCCCGGTGATCACGCTGCGTTATCTGCGGCTCTTGTTGCGAAACCTGAATGCTCTCGACAACGGCAGTCCCAATCCGCTGCCGGGGCGGCTGAAGCAAGCCGCCGATGGACGCTGGCAAGTCCCCGTCATGCCGATCACGCGAGACCTGTTTGATCCGGTCTGCTTCGTCAATTTCCAAGCTCACGTCCGGCTGAGATCGGGCTTGTGTGAAGACGAAGCGATCGCCGCCACGCGGCCGATCGAGAATCGTCTGCCCACAACCAGTCTGATCCTGGGAGCCGGCAATGTGACCGGCATTCTTGCCGCGGATGTGTTGGGAAAGATCTTTCAAGATCAGCATGTCGTGCTGCTGAAGCTGCATCCGCTGACCGACCCGCTCCGTCCGATTCTTGAGCGTGCCTTCTCGCCGTTGATTGAAGCTGGCTGCTTGCGGATCGTCACCGGCGACGCCGCCGTTGGAGCCAGAGCGGTTCAGCACGACTTCGTCGATTCGGTTCACATCACTGGATCGGTCGCCGCTCACGAAGCGATCGTTTGGGGAGCCGATGCCGATACTCGCAAACGCTCCGGTCAACCGCTGCTCGACAAGCCTGTCACCAGCGAACTCGGCAACGTCTCGCCGTGGATCGTCGTGCCGGGTCATTACTCGCCCATGCAGCTTCAAGCTCAAGCGGAGAATGTCGCCGCCTCGATCGTCAACAACGCGGGCTTCAACTGCCTCGCGACACGAGTACTGGTGACTTGGAAGCACTGGCCGCAACGCGAGGATTTTCTGTCCCGCCTGCAAGCGATCCTCAGCCGCCTACCGCGACGCGTCGCCTACTACCCCGGCGCACTGGACCGATTTGAACGCTTCACCGGTTGCCATCACAACCGCGCAGACTTGGACCTGTCGGCAGCCGATCCGCCGCACGGCCTGCCGCAGCTTCCGTGGACTCTGTTCCGCGACGTCGATCCGGCCGACTCGCCGTTGTTCTGCCGCGAAGAATCGTTCGTCCCGGTCTGTGCCGAGATGCCGCTCGACGCCAATGACGAGTTTTGTTTCCTCGGCCAAGCGACCGACTTCGTCAACGACGAGTTATGGGGCACGCTCTGCGCGACGCTCACGGTGCCGTCGGCGTTTCGGCATTCGTCGCGCGGGCGATTGGAATTTCAGGCGGCGATCAATCGTCTGCGCTACGGCACGATCTGCATCAATCAATGGCCGGGGATCGCGTTCGCTCTGCTAACGCTGCCGTGGGGCGGACATCCCAGCGGCACGCTCAACAATCCACAGAGCGGAGTCGGTTGGGTCCACAACACGTTCGGCCTGCAAGCGATCGAGAACACGGTCCTCGAAGGCCCGCTGGTCGTCGTTCCGAAACCGATTTGGACCCCCGGCCATCGGCACGCGGAGTCCATCGCTTGGTCACTTTTCAATCTCTATCACCAACCCTCACTGCGTCACGTCGGCGAACTGACCTATGCCGCCTTCGCGGCGTTGTTCAAAAAGTAACCCGCAGCGTGAGCGAGGGAGTAACCCGAAGCGTGAGCGAGGGAGGAAACTCCAAGCGGCTGCCCATTGGAAGTGTTATGGAGCTTTTGCCCTCGCTAACGCTTCGGGTTACATCGTCAGCCGCCACATTGCGCGAACCCCGACAAGAAATCGCGAACGAGGAGTACGAAGGATTCCGCCATGACCCAGCTCACAGACAAACGAGTTCTGATCACCGGCTCCGGCCACGGTCTCGGCCGTGAGTTGGCGAAGACCTTCGCCAAATCCGGCTGCGAGATCATCGTCACCGACCGCGATGCCGACCGAGTCGCCGAAACGGTGGCTCTGCTGACGAAGTCCAACCTGCGAGCCTTCGGCTACCCAATGGATGTGACCAACGCCGCGAGCGTCCAAGACGTGCATGACCTCGTCCTCTCCGAGCACGGCCCGATCGACATCCTGATCAACAACGCCGGCATCGTCAGCGGCGGCACCTTCGAGCATGTGCCCCTCGAACGTCACAAGATGATCTTCGAGGTCAATTGCCTCGGCCCCGTCACCGTCACGCACACGCTGCTGCCGGAACTGCTCGATCGGCCGGAGGCGCACATCGTCAACATCGCCAGCGCATCGGCTCTGCTGCCGCTGCCGTTCGCCGCGACTTATGCCTCCAGCAAATGGGCCATGCTGGGCTTCTCTGAATCGTTGCTGGAAGAACTGCGGCTGACCGGTCATGGACATGTGCATGTCACGACGGTCTGCCCCGGCTACATCGCGACCGGCATGTTCAACGGCACGAAGACGCCGTTCCTGATGCCGATGCTGACCCCCAACGCGCTGGCGGAACGGATCGTCCGCGCCGTGCAATCTAATGGCGAGATGCTGCTCACTCCCTGGCAAGTGAAGTTTCTGCCGCTGATCAAAGCCCTGTTGCCGCGACCCGTGCAACGCTGGCTCGGCGATACGCTCGGCGTGCTCACCGGGATGCAAACGTGGCAAGGTCTGACCGAGCCATCGCGCGTCGCGAAACCGACGCAGTCGCCCGTTGCGACCGAATCCGTGCCGCGAGTGCTTGGCAAGTAGCCCAGTCTCCTGAGAGTCGTTTTTGACGCACTCCGAATGACGCGGCTATGTGGATGACTTCGCGTCGGTCAGTTCGCGGATGTCGGTGATGAGAGCGGCGATGTCAGACTCGGCGGTGTCCCACGAGCACATGAAGCGTGCGCCGCCGGCTCCGATGAAGGTGTAGAAACGCCAACCGCGCGAACGGAGTGCGGTCGCAACCTCCGGTCGCAGACGCACGAAGACGGAGTTCGCTTCGCGGCGCGAAATGAACTCGACACCGGAGATGTTCAGGAGGGCCGCTTCGAGTTGTTCGGCCATGCGGTTGGCCTGTTCGGCGTTACCCAGCCACGCGCCGGATTCGAGCATCCCGACCCAGGGCGCGGCGAGGAACCGCATCTTCGAGGCGAGCTGCCCAGACTGTTTGCAGCGATACGCGAATTCGTGAGCGAGTTCCTTCTTGAAGAAGATAATCGCTTCGCCGACGGCCATGCCGTTCTTGGTGCCACCGAAGCAGAGAACATCGACGCCGACTTTCCAAGTGATCTCTTTCGGAGCGACACCGAGCGCGGCGACCGCGTTGGCGAAACGCGCGCCATCCATGTGGACTCGCAGCTCGTGACGCTGAGCTACCTCGTTTAACGCTTGCAGGTCTTCGACCGTGTAGACCGTGCCGAGTTCGGTGGCTTGCGTCAGGCTGAGGACTCGCGGCTTCGGGTAGTGGATGTCGCTGCGACGCTGCACCATGTGAGCAACCGACTCTGGCCGAATGCGACCTTCCTCACCGGAGACCACGAGCAGTTTTGAGCCGTTCGAGAAGAATTCGGGAGCGCCGCATTCATCGGTTTCGGCGTGAGCCAATTCGTGGCAGAGGATGCTGTGGTATGACTGACACAAAGCCGAGAGCGCCAGCGCGTTGGCGGCGGTGCCGTTGAACGCGAAGAAGACTTCGCAGTTGACCTCAAACAATTCGCGCAGCAGGTCGGCGGCTTTGGCGGTCCATTCGTCATCGCCGTAGGCCGGGACGTGCCCTTGATTCGCACGAGCCATCGCTTCCCAGGCTTCGGGGCAGATGCCGGAATAATTGTCGCTGGCGAAGTGGCGGTGAGTCATGTTGAGCCTCGTAGCCACAGGCGGCCCGCCTGTGTTCTTTGAAATGACGCGGTTTTTGAATTGGTTCCATTTGGGGCACAGGCGAGCCGCCTGTGCTACGTTGAGGTGAGTATTCCGTCGCGCAGTTCCGCGCGGCGTGGGAACCGAGCGGCTAAGTCGCCGCTGTGAGTCACGCAGATCAGCACGCTGCCGACATCGCGGCTGAGTTCCAAGAGCAGGCTGCCAATCGAGTCGGCATTCTCGCGATCCAAATTGCCGGTCGGTTCGTCGGCGAGCAACAGCGCGGGCTGATTGATGAGTGCTCGGCACACGGCAACGCGCTGCCGCTCGCCCCCCGAAAGCTGAGCGGGACGATGTTCCAAACGCTGCTGCAAGCCGACTCGTTCGAGCAACTTCGTGGCACGGGTGATGTCTTCGGCCGTCGTACCGGGACCAGCGAGTCGCGGGATCAACACGTTCTCCAACACCGTACATTGCGGCAGCAGGTGGTGTTCCTGAAAGACGAAGCCGACCGACTGCTGTCGCCACGCGGCGAGTTGCGTTTCGTTGGCAGCGAAGACATCGCGATCGCGCAGCCGCACGGAACCTTGCGTCGGGCGTTCCAATCCACCGAGCACGAACAGCAGCGAACTCTTGCCCGAACCGGAGGGGCCGGTGACCGCTAGCGCGTCTCCGCGATGAAGCGTCAGGTTGACTCCCTTGAGCACGGTTAATGAGCCAGCCGCCGTGATGTATTCCTTGCACAAGTTCGTGACGATCAAGTCCGCTGCGACGTTCGACATGTCTTGGTTTCGCTCTCGCCGGGGTGACGTTGTCAAAAAAGCAGGACCGGAATCGCCAAGCGGTTCCGGTCCTGCAAGATGTCAACAACTCGAAGGCAGACTGTCGAGTTACTCGAACGCGAGACTCAGCCAGCCGCCGGAAGCTTTGACTTGGGCGACGCCCAGGTGAATTGGCGTCTGACGGTTCTTGTCGATGTTGATGAAGCGGTCAAAGCTGCGGGGAGGCAAAGCGCTCTTAATTTTCGTTCCCATGATTTTGGCGCGCGTGATCTGAGTCGTTCTATCGGGAACATCGCCCACGGGTGCGACTTCGACATCGCCACTTTCAATGACCAGCTTCGTCCCTTCGACGCGGAACATCAGCGGCACGGTAATCTTCTGTGTCGGGATGTCCTCTTTCCCTTCTTCCTGCTTTAGACCGGCCGAGATCACCAGCGTCAGTTGGCCGTTGTTGAGCCGAATGCGAATCGGGTCTGCGTCGGGGAAGATGAAGGTGGCTGGTTCCTTCGCGCCTTCGCCAGCAGTCTCAATCTTTTGCGTGGCATTGATCGGACGACCGAGCAAATCGGAGAACGATTTCTCGATCTCTTCCGCAAGCTGTTTGTCCGTCAGAGATCGGCCCGCGAATTTGAGCCGGTCCAGGCTGTTGTTGAGCAACGATTCGTGCAGTGCGACCACGAATCCGGTGTTCGGAACCGTGACGAACGGCCCGTCACCTCCGGCCAATTCGCGATCGGCCATCAGTCGCAAATTCGCTCGCAGGTCGTCTTCGGTCGTGCGGTAGTTGGTCGCCGAAGGCATCAAGTCCTTCTCGCGCAGCTTGGCGTTGACCTTCTCTTCCAAGTCCTTGTTGAGGTCGGCAATTTTGGTATCGACCTCTTGATTGAATTCCGGTGTCACTCGGTTGCGAACACGCTCCGCGGCGATCGCTTCCGATTGCCCACGTCGCTTGGCGACTTCGTCCCTGGCGATGGAGTCCGCGATGCCGCCAATGAGAAACGCGCCGCTGTACTTGGTCGAGACTCCCAGAGTGGTGTTGCTGGGCCAGACGGAAACTTGCGCCGGTCCCGTCGCAAATTTGTCCCCGTCAAAGGTGAGGGGCTTCGTGGCTTTGAAGACGTGATAACCAGACGTTTGAACTTGGGCTTCGGTGGTGACACCGACGGTGCTGGATCGAACCAGTCCGTCCAGCAGGAGATTCAGCCGAATGCCGTTGTTGTTGGGCTTCAGGTCGATTCCCACGGTCGCGGTCGTCGTTTGATTTCCGCTGACGTTGGCTTCCATGACTTGCTCGCGGACCTGGCCTTGCTTCGTGGTCGTCTCGCCGATGAGCTTGGAGAGGAACTTCTCGCTGGCGACGACGCGGAGGTTGAAATTGAAGTAGTGTGTGGCCATCGCGGAGGCGATGCGATTGCCTTGGTCCGGGGAGACTTTGCGGATGGTCTCGAAGGCCTTGCGAACGGCTGCGGCATCGGCCGTCGATTGCGACTTTTCAAACTTCTCGACGGAATCGACGAGGTTTACCAATTCCGCCCGCAACTTTTCGGGGTTGATCGGCTGATCGACCACGGCGACGAGCTTCACGAAATTGTCCAGCGATTGCCGCAACGCGACGAACTTCGCGCCGTCCAAGAACTTCTTCAGTTCTGGTGACGTGGCCTCCGACGGCAACAGCTTCTCATGCACGGCGGTCAGCACTGGGACCGCTTCGGAGCCTTTTTTGTCGCTGACCAGCTTGGTGATTTCGGCCGAACGGACGTAGCTCAACCAGGCCGGACCATTCTTCACGGCGTTGAGTTCCGATTCCAAATTCTTGAGCGACTGAGCCACATCTTGCCGCGCGCCGTCGAGCCGTTCGGTGACGGCCTTCTGGGGATCAAGCGTCAGCGTGTCGAGCACCGCTTCGGCCACGGTGACGCGGCGGTTCAGTGCGGCATAGAGACTGCCGAGCGATTCGTGAATGCCGCGATATCGCGCGTCCTTCAGGGAAATCTCCATCGTGTGCAGTTTGCGTTTGAGGATTTCCAACTGCAGCCGCTGTCCGGCCAGATCGAGACTCTCGTCCGAGTACAGTTTGGTGACTTCAATGGCAGTCGCTTCGCCCCATTCCTTCCAATTGCCGTCGAGCACTTCGAACGCCTGTTCGTTGACTGCGGCGGGGACTTCTGGGGGCAGGATGCCTCGCAGCCCACTCGGCTGAGCTGGCTTCGCGTCCTCCAACGCCCCGGACACGAAGGTTGTTCCCAACGCCAGCACGAACGTGCCGCAGAGGGCCAGCCAGCGCCGGTGGGATCGGAAAGTCGGTTGGAAAAGATGTCGTTCAGTCACTGCATTCACTCCCTGAAAAATAGTTCGATCGCATGTGGGCGAAGGGCCGCGATCGGTTCTCCCTCTGTATCGACGTTCGCTTCGGAAGACCGGTGCCGACTTGAGATGTCCGCTGATCGCTCCGCTGTCGGGAAACCGACTCGCCAGAAAACTGTACCTAACACGAAACCTTGCTCAGCATAAGAAGTTGCGGCATCACCTACGGGCCTTCGCTGAGCCTCCGAGATTACTCAACCTACGCAGTCTAGTTGGACGATTTTTTCCGTGCAATCGGGATTGTCGGCAGGCTCGGCACTTTGCACGCGGCGATCGTGGGACGAAGCCGTCACTGGCATCCGACGCGACGCGGCCTAGACTGCCTCTCCGATGCTCTGAAGATTGGAGCCGCGACCGTGAGGGAGCGGTCATGAATCCTGAAAACAACCGCTCCCTTACGGTCGCGGCTCCAATGCATTCAAAGCCTCGGAGTGGCCGGTCTACTTTCTATTGCCGTTCGCCTGATCATTTCCCTTGGCACATCTCATGGTCGAACTCGACTCATCGGACAACAGCGTCCGTCCGTTTCCGCTGCTCGGCCTGATGGCGATCATCAGCGGAGCCGGCTTGCAGTTGTTTCTGAAGTTGTCGAAGTCGTTCGCGGACGACTGGGGGGCAACGAGCTATTGGGTGTTGTTTTCCGCTTCGGCGTTCCTGATGTTGTGGGGGTTGTGGCAGTTGCTCGTGTCGATCAGGCCGGAGTGGCGTGTGGCGCGCTTCCGACGTTGGAATCGGCATCGGATGGCGGTGACGCGAGAAGGGATGGCCTACATCGCCATCATGAGCGTCATGTTCATCGGCTCGATCTTGGGGCGGACCAACATGCTGATGTTTGTGTTCGCGATGATGATTGGGCCGTGGGTGCTGAATGGGTGGATCGCGTTTTCGATGCTGCGGCGAACGAATGCGAAACGGACGTTGCCGCAACGGGCGATGGCGGGAGAAATGGTGTCGGTGGAGATCGAAGTCGAGAACGACAAATGGCTGTTGGGTTCGTGGCTGCTGGCGGCGCGCGATCGAGTCGTTCATGCGCGCGAGCGGTTTCAGGCGGCGGCCTTGTTCGTGCGCATCCCGGCTCGGCAGAGCCGGCGGGGCCATTATTTCGTGCGATTCAGCCAGCGCGGTGAGTACACGTTCGGTCCCATCGAGCTTTCGACGCACTTCCCGTTGGGGCTGATTGAGCGAGGCTTGGTGTGCGATGCTCCGGGCAAGCTGATTGTGCATCCGCGCGTCGGCCGGATGACTTCGCGCTGGCGG
Source organism: Planctomycetaceae bacterium (assembly GCA_046156195.1). GTDB lineage: Bacteria > Planctomycetota > Planctomycetia > Planctomycetales > Planctomycetaceae > SXKJ01. Next base: position 26,058 of record JBJXEX010000191.1, read on the forward strand.
GGCGATCTGTGGAACGCCACCGAGTTGTCCGAGCAGCGGCAGATGCGAGCGGGATTGTTCGATGATGAGTTTCAGCGCATTCGCGAATATCGGACGGGGGACAATCCGAAGGCCATTCATTGGCGGACGACGGCGCGGCGCGGCGAATTGATGGTCCGCGAGTATCAGCAAACGCGCGACCGCGATCTGATCTTGCTGGTCGAGTTATGGCAGCCCGCTCAGCCGGTGTCGTCGGACCTCGATCGTGTCGAGTTGGCGGTCAGCTTCGCCGCGTCGGTGTTGTACGAGAACCTGCGGCAGTCGCGCGAGGCGCGGCTGCGGATCGTCATTGTCGGAGCGGTCACGTTGTGGTGGGACCATCAATCGAGCGTGGAGTTGGCTCTGGATCAACTGGCCGTGGCGGTGGCCGGATCGGGGGCCGATGTTCGGCCAACTTTGGAAGAGACCATGCAGCGGATCTCCAGCAGTTCGCGCGTGGTGGTCGTGTCCTCGCGTCCGCGTGACGACTTGCGGGCGCGGACTGGCGACGTCATCGCACCTGTCGAGTTGTTGTGCCTATCGGCCGAGCCGCGAGATTTGTCGCCGTACTTCGTGCTGGAGGGACTGGCATGACGACGATGTTGCAAGTCAGTCTGTATGGCTTGGTGATGCTGGCCAGCGGCATGTTGGCGTTCGCCGAGGGGACGGGCTTTCCGGATGCGTTCACGATCCCGCTGGCGCTGCTGGCGTTGTTTGTGACTGAGCGCTGGAAGTTATTCACGCTTCGAGTGAGTTGGGCCAACGTGCTGGGATTAGCGGCGTTTGGTCTGGCCGGTTGGGAACTGAGCAGCGGTCAGATCGAAGCGAGATTGCTGTCTCTGGCTCACTTGCTGGTGTATCTGACGTGGATTGTGCTTTTCCTGTCGAAGACCGTGCGGATGTATTGGATCCTGTGCCTGTTGGCGGTGCTGCACGTCGCGGTCGGAGCGGTGCTGACATCGACGGGAATCTTCGGTGGCCTGTGCGGAATGTTCCTGGTGATTGCCGTTTGGACGCTGACCCTCTTCACTCTGAGCCGCGCTCGCGAGCGCTACGCCGCCGAGGATCAATTGCTGTTCGCGAAGCCGTCGTTTAACGGCGAGCCGAAGGCGTCCGTGCTGGCAGGATCCGCCGCCGCCGCCGCTGCCTCCGGGTTGCCGCTCAACGATTTTCGTTCAGACCAGAGTCAGCCAGACCTCTCGGCCTCATCGGAAAACTTTCTGTGGAATCAGAACAGCCGGCCCGTCAATACCGTGCAGATCGATCCGCGATTGCGCTGGATCAGCGGTCCATTCGTGTCGGGTGTGGTCGCGAACGTCTTGCTGTCGGCGGTGGTGGGGACGTTGTTTTTTATGTTCACGCCGCGGATTTGGGTCGGCAGTTTTTCCGCGTTTGGCGAAGGCCCCGACCAGCCGCTGCGAATCTTGCAGAGCGGGTTTGCCGAAGAGGTGCAGCTCGGAGACATCGGCCAGATTCTGGAAGGGACGCAGACGGTGATGGAGGTGCGAATGTTCGATCACGCGACCGATCAGCCGCTGGACATCGTGCAACACGCGGTGCGCATGGGATTCGACGAGCCGCTGTTTCGCGGCTCGGTGCTGGGTGAGTATGACAAAGGGAAATGGCGTGTCGGCACGACGGGGAAGGACGACTTCTTAAAACAATTCGCGTTGGCCCCCGGCAACAACGAATACGTTCGGCAAGAGATTCGGGTCGAGCCGATGGACTCCGGCATTCTGTTCGCCATGCCGCAGCATGTGGCGGGGCGGTTGGAGCATCGGTTGTCTCAGCTTTCAGAGCGGCGTTTGACCGCGACGCTGTATCGCAACGAGAACATCTCCGGCCGAGAACCGCTGAAGTACACGATCTTTTCCGAGAGGCCGTTTCCCGGCGGCGACCGGCCGTTCCCGCGCGGGACACATCCGAGTCTGACGTTTAATCAAGAACTCAAATACTACCGCCGTCTGCCGAAGAGCGGACTCGAACGACTGCAAACCCTCGCGCGACAGATCGCTCAACCACCCGGTGCGGCGAATGTGGCCCCCACCGAGATGGCCCGCAAGATCGTGCATTACTTGCGCGATTCGGGCGAGTTCGGCTACACGCTCGACCTCTCGGTCCAAGACTCCCAGATCGATGCGGTCGAGGATTTCGTGTTCAATCGCAAGGAGGGGCATTGCGAATACTTCGCCTCGGCGCTGGCTCTCATGCTGCGAGCGGTCGAGATTCCCGCGCGATTGGTCAGCGGTTTCAAAGGGGGCGACCTGAAAACCAGCACGGGCTATTTCGTGGTGCAGGGACGGCACGCTCACGTCTGGGTCGAGGCGTACCTCGAAGGCCGTTGGTGCATTCTCGACGCGACCCCCGCCAGCCGTTCCGACAGCGTGAAATCGCTGGCTCCGAAGTCCGGCCTCTTGAGCAGGCTCACGAATCTCTTCTCCGATACTTGGTCGCACAGCGTGGTGGGGCTGTCGTTTTCCGAGCAGAGCAGCAACCTCTACGCGCCGCTCATGGATTTGGCCCAGCAGGTGTGGGGCACCGTCCGAGACAGTTTCAATCGGCTGCTCAGCAATGAGGTGGCCGATGAGGACTCTTCCGGGCGGCGATCTCTGTTTCTGGGATTGTTAGTGCTGGTGGCGATCATCACTTGGCTGGCTCGGCTGCGCTGGGGGGATCGGTCGGGGCGTCCGGGAGCTTCACGGCGGGGGTGGTTCGCGCGATGGCGAGACTTCCTGAGTTGGCTGTTGCCTCGCGAGACGGCGACGAACAACGGCGATGGCTGGCGTTCCCGCTGGTCGCGCTGGTGGTCGGCGTTCCTGCGACGACTGCGCGGCGAGTCGGCCGAGGAGCGCGTGCGGGTCGAGTTCTACGAACGCTTCCTGCGTTTGCTGAGTTCCGCGGGGCTTGAACCACTGCCCACTCAAACGGCGAGAGAATTTGTCAGAGACACACAACCGACTTGGTCGCAGCGACTCTTTGAACGTGACCTCGTCGGCGTTCCGGCCGACATCGTCGCCCGGTTCTATCGAGTCCGCTTCGGAGGGGAATCGCTCCCACCCGACGAGCTGCGGCTGCTCGAAACACAACTCCGACAATTGGAACAAGCCTGGCATCGGCCAACATCCACCCGTAGCTCAGGCGGCTCGCTTGAGTCGCGTCGGTAGACGCGAGGAACGCTTTCAATGAATTTGTCCGCCGATCAACTCTCCGCCGCAGTGACCGAGGTTGCGACCGTGATCCGCGCCAGTTGGGCGGAACGTCCCCGCGCCGCGATCATCCTGGGGACGGGACTGGGTTCGCTGGCTCAGCACATCAACATCGAAGCCGAGTGGAGTTATCGCGAGCTGCCGCACTTTGCGCGTTCGACCGCCGACGGTCATCGCGGCCGTCTGTTGGCCGGTCGCTTGGCCGGAGTGCCGCTGCTCGCGTTGGATGGTCGCTGTCACGCTTACGAAGGCTACTCCGCTCAACAGATCACTTTCCCCGTGCGAGTCCTCGCCGCACTCGGCGCGTCGTTCTTGATCGCGTCCAACGCCAGCGGCGGTTTGAATCCGGCGCTCCGTTCCGGCGACATCCTGCTGATTGACGACCACATCAACTTGATCAACGACTTGTCATTGTGGCGTGACGCTCCGCGTCGCGATTCTCGACGCGGAGCGTCGAGCCACATTGCGGCAGACACCCACGCCGATGGCGTCGGGGTTAAGCAGGCACACGTCTTGTATGACGCGCGACTCCTGTCGCTCACCGAACGCCTCGCCGCGGAAGAAAACATTCCGTTGCATCGCGGCACTTATCTCGCGATGCTCGGCCCGAATTATGAAACTCGCGCCGAGTACCGCTGGCTGAGCACGCTCGCCGATGTCGTCGGAATGTCCACCGTCCCCGAAGTGCTCGTCGCACGGGAAGTCGGACTGCCGGTCGTCGCGTTCTCGATGGTCACGAATGTCTTTCGTCCCGACGGCGCTCCGCCAACCACCAGCGACGAAGTCATCCACAGCGCGGCCAATGCCGAACCCAACCTGCGCCGCATTGTGATGAGACTACTGACGGCGGACTTTTGATTTCTGACTTCTGATTTCTACTGCGATTGTTTCGGCCGTCGGTCGCATCGCGTGGCATTTCATTCCTTTGACCAGATTCCCTTGATCGTGTCCTCTCTGTCTGATTGCAAGGACTTCGCCGATGTCGATTCGTCTTATCACGATTGTCGAACGCTGCGCGGGAGCGGCGATCGCGAGTGTCTTGGTCGTGACGACATTTGCTCAGGAACCCGCTCCGATGAAGTCGGGCCATTGGGCGTTTCAATCGCTGCGAACCCCGGTGCTTCCGGCGGTGCCAGAGATCGCGCGAGTTCGCTCGCCCGTCGATCGGTTTGTCTTGGCGAAGCTCTCCGAGCAAGGCTTGTCGCTGAATCCAGAAGCGGACAAGCCGACGCTGATTCGCCGAGTCGCCTTCGATCTGACCGGCCTGCCGCCGACGCGCGGCGAACTCGCGGAGTTTGTCGCCGACCAATCTCCCGACGCTTACGAACGGATGATTGAGCGATATCTCGCGTCGCCGCATTACGGTGAGCGGTGGGGCAAGTGGTGGCTGGATGTCGCCGGCTATGCCGACTCGAATGGCTATTTCAATGCGGACTCGGATCGGCCGCTGGCTTATCGGTATCGCGATTATGTGATTCGTTCGATGAACGCCGACAAGCCGTTTGATCAGTTCATTCGCGAACAAATCGCCGGTGACGAACTGAGCGGCTTCGATCCCAAACAACACGAACGGCACGCGACGCCGGAGATGATCGACATGCTCGAAGCGACGCACTTCCTCCGCAACGGCCCGGATGGTTCGGGCGAGAGTGACGGCAATCCGGAAGAGGTCATGATCGACCGCTACTTCGCGCTGGAAGGGACACAGCAGATTCTTTCGTCGTCGTTGCTGGGGCTGACGATTCAATGCTCGAAGTGTCACGACCACAAGTTCGAGCCGATCACGCAGCACGAGTTCTATCAACTGCAAGCGTACCTGCATCCGGTCTTCAACATGCAGAAGTGGCTCAAGCCGAACGAACGCTTCACGCACGCCGCGCTGCCTGGCGAGGTCGAAGCGTGGGAGGCTCAGCAGCGAGAAGCCGAGACTCGCGTCGCCGCGCTGCGAGCCGAGTTCACTCGTTGGCTGCGCGAGAATCGGCCTGTTGCGGGTGTCTTGTTCTCCGACGACTTCGACGGTCCTGAACTGAGTTTCCTCGCGAACTGGTCGAACACCGCGCCGGGCGATGACGCTCCCGGCGGAACGGGAACCGTAACGCTCGCGTTCGGTGGTGATGTGATCCTGGAAGCCCCCGCCGCTGTCCGCGCGAAAGGCACGCTGCGGATCATCGAAGGGGGACCATCCGGCGACAAATGGATCTCAACCAAACGGGCCTTCGATTGGACTCCAAATCAGCCGGGCGAATGGATTCAGGCGACGTTCGATTTGATCGACAACAAAGTCAGTCCCGATGAAAAACCTGCCGAACGGATTGCGTTCTTCCTCTCGCTGCATGACTTCAACGACAACGGCTCGACCGCTGGTGGCAACATTTTGATCGACGGCAATCCGGCGGGCGGAGCGGCGGTGCATCTCGATTATCCGGGGACCGATCAATCGCACCGCGGCACGATCGGGAAGAGCGGCTATGCGCCGGGACGGAACTTTGGCGTGCGGGTCACGAACCTCGACGGTCAGAAGTTCAAACTCGAACAACTTGTCGATTGGCTGCCGGAAGAACGAACGCTCGAACTCAGCGCGGTTGACTTACCAGACGGCGGCTTCGGCTTCGAGTTCTGTTGCAACCGCAGCTTCATCATCGACAACGTCTCGGTCGAGTCCTCGACCGGCAGCACGCAGAACGAAGCAGCTCAAGCCGCATTGAAAACATTTCGCAGCGACTATGAATCGCGACGCAAGACGCTGGCGGATGCCGTGTCCGAAGTTCAGAAACGTCAGACCGCTCGACCCGGCAAGATCGCCTGGGCCAGTGATGTCGCGACGGAACGTCCCAACGTGCCGATCCTGTTGCGCGGCAACGTGACGACTCCGGGCGAGTTCGTGCATCCCGCACCGCTGCGAGTGCTCGCCACTGAAGCCCGCGTTCTGGCGAACGCGGCTACGAACCGCACCGCTCTGGCCGAATGGCTGACGCGAAGTGACTCACCCGCATCGGCGTTGATCGCCCGCGTGCAGGCGAATCGAATTTGGGAGCGTCATTTCGGTCGCGGCTTGGTGACAACGCTCGACAACTTGGGAGTCAGCGGTGCGCCACCGTCGCATCCCGAACTGCTCGAATGGCTGGCCTCTGAACTGGCCCGGCCGAACGCCGACAGCCGAGAGCCGAAAGCCGTTATTCCCTTTTTCACATGGTCCCTCAAACGTCTGCATCGCGAGATCCTGCACTCGGCAACGTATCGGCAATCAAGCCAACTCCATGAGTCAGCGTTCGCGGTCGATCCCGACAATCGGCTGCTGTGGCGTCAGTCGGTGCGGCGATTAGATGCGGAAGCGATTCGGGACGGGATGCTGTTCGTCAGCGGTTCGCTCGAACGGAGACTCGGTGGGCCTTATGTGCCGACCCAACGCAGCAGCGCGGCCGAGGTCGTCGTGAGTGAGTCGCAGCCGGGAACGCATCGGCGTTCGGTCTACTTGCAGCAGCGACGGACTCAGACGCTGAGCCTATTGAATCTGTTCGATGCTCCGGCAGTGACGTTCAACTGCGTGCAGCGACCGACAACGACGATGCCGCTGCAGTCGCTCAGCCAGTTGAACTCGGAGTTTTCGCTGGCTCGCGCGGGTGACTTCGCTCGGCGTTTGGATCGAGAAGCTCCGCCAGACCCACGTCATCGCGCGCAACTGGCGTTTGAATGGGCGACCGGACACATGCCTGCGGAGATCGAACTCCGCGCCGCCTTGTCATTCGTCGAAGAGCAAACTCGCGCGTATGAGCCGGCCACCGACGCCTCGCGGCGAGCTTGGATCGACTTCTGTCAGATGCTGCTGTCGTCGAACGGGTTCTTGTATGTCGAGTGAGGGGGAAGAATTTTTGATTTTTGATTTTTGATTGAACCGCAGAACCGCAGTTGGCCTCCTCAATCAAAAATCAAAAATCAAAAATCGGCGTACGAAAATCGGCGGATTCTCGGATATCGACCTAATACGCCACCGCGTCCCACGTCTCTTCCTTTGAACGCCTGGCTGACAGGGTGAAACACGATGGACCAGTCCGCGATGGAAATCTCCGGTGAGTGGATTCGTGACGTGGTTGCTCGGTGGGAGAGCGATCTGGTCAGGTATGCGCGGCACTTGTTGGGCGATCTGGAGCGGGCGCGAGATGTCGTGCAGGAGACGTTTCTGAAACTCTGTCAGCAGGATCGTGAGCAGCTCGACGGGCATTTGGCCGAGTGGCTGTTCACCGTCTGCCGCAACGGGGCGCTCGACGTGCGACGAAAGGAACAACGCATGATGACGATGACACTCGACGCCGCGATGGATTCTGTCAGCGACGCGCCAGCACCGGACAATGTTGCCGAACAGTGCGATGAATCCAACCGCGTGCTACGCCTGATGACCAGGCTGACCACCAACCAGCAGGAAGTCCTGCGGCTGAAGTTTCAAAGCAACCTGAGCTATCGCGAGATCAGCACGATCACCGGGCTGTCGGAAACCAATGTGGGATTTTTGATCCACGCCGGAATCAAACGCCTGCGTGAAATCACGAACGGAACGTAGCCATCCGGTGGGATTTCTTTCTTGTCTTCCGGCCCGAAGGGTTGAAACTCGATAGCCCTGGGCGCAGCCCTGGGACACGAACCCGCGCGACCCAGTTAGCCCCAACGGGCAACGCCGTTAAGGATTTTGATCTCGATGCGATATGCAGAAATACAAGCCCGAAGCGCCAGCGAGTGCATGGATCGGCGGGTCGAATGAATGCACTCGCTGGCGCTTCGGGCTTGTATTCCTCGGCAAAAGAATCCTTAACGGCGTTGCCCTTTGGGGCTTGCCAATGTTTCTCGTTCGGTCACCCAGGGCTGCGCCCTGGGCTTTCGAGTCTTGCCCCGTTGGGGCAAAGCAGCAAAGCAGCAAAACAAGCAAAGCAGCAGAACAAAACACACAGGCTTTCGACCGACAACAAATTCCGCCAATGCCAATTTTGCATCACCCCGGCCAAGTGCTTCACACCGTCTTCCGTTCAAAAGGAACCTGTCATGTCCACCAATCACGATGATCCCCGTCTGACCGCGTATGCGTTGGGCGAACTGAATGCCGCCGACCGAGCGGCTGTCGAGCAGCAGATCGGCGAATCGGTCGAGACGTTGCTGGAGATCGAAGCGATCCGCGAACTCGCCGGACAACTGCGAGCGGCATTGCGTGAGGAAGCTCCCGTGTCGGCGACAGAACTTCGTCCCCACGCTCCGCGTGGAAACGAGGACTCCCCCCCTCGCAGGGCATCTGGCCGGTTCGCGATCGCGGCGTCGTGTCTCGCTCTTGTGGGAGCGTTTGGGATTGTCGCAATCACCGGTCGCAACGATCGACAACCGGGCCACGAGTTCGCGCGAACGTCACGCGGTTTCGAGGTTCGCGACGTCGGACTCGATGGCGACGATGTGATGCCGAACGGTGAGCGACTCAGTCCCATCAGCGATCAGTTGAGTGTGGAGTTGGACACGCAGTTGAGTGTGAAGGTTGCACGGCGGGACTACGGCGTCGAGTCGGGGCTTCAGCGAAGCGACTCTTACGAAGTGTTCTCCGAGGCGGGAGGTGGCCTTGCCGATCCAGCGCGATCGGCTGGCTTAAACGGCTTCAATGTGACGGCCACTGGCCCCGGCCCGGCCGTGTCAGGACCAAGCGGCCTCCCCACGAAAGCGGAAGCGGATTCTGGTATCCGTGGCACCGTGACGAGGAATCGGAAGCTGACCAGTTCCGAAACGACAGCCGCGCCTGGCCAGCCAATCGCGAGGTCGAATCGCGCGGACTTTTTTGACAGATCGGGTCCGTCTTGGCGAATGAGGAATCTCGCGATGCCGGAGGCTAAAGGCGAGCAACAAAACACGACTCGCGCAACGGTCACTCTCGATAAGGAAGTGCTTGAGGGAGGCCGGAGACTGCCGAAGGATCTCGCTGAGGACAACAAAAAACTGAACCGAGCGCTGGCCGAGAACTCCGAGTCCAAGTCGCGAGGCGAAGTGGAAGAACTACTCAAGCAGCGGGAGGGTTTCGATTCTCGCAAGCAGGCTGCGGAAGCGGACAGTGCCGAAGCCTACGCCGCGATTCACGACAACCCGTTCGCCTCGCCGCTACAAGAGCCGCTCTCGACCTTCTCGATCGACGTGGACACGGCCGCGTACTCGAACATGCGGCGGTTTCTGACTCAGGGAAGTTGGCCGCCGGCCGACTCAGTGCGGATCGAAGAGTTGGTCAACTATTTCCACTACGACTATGCGCCTCCAGCAGAATCAAAAATCGAAAATCAAAAATCAAAAATCGAAGATCCCTTCGCCGTTCACCTGGAAGTCGCCGGCTGCCCGTGGAACGCGGACCATCGGCTGGTTCGAGTGGGCCTCAAAGGCAAAGAGATCGCGCTCGATAAGCGGCCGGTCAGCAACCTCGTGTTTCTGATTGACGTGTCTGGCTCGATGCAGCCGGAGAATCGGTTGCCGCTGGTGAAGGCCGGGCTGCGTCGGCTGATTGATCAGCTTGGCGAGAACGACCGAGTTGGCATCGTGGTCTATGCCGGAGCCTCCGGGTTGGCATTGGATTCGACCAACGCCTCACAGAAGGATGTGATCCTCTCGTCACTGGAGAACCTGCAAGCGGGAGGCTCAACCAACGGGGGTGAGGGGATTCAACTCGCGTATGCGTTGGCTCGGAAGAACTTCATCGCGAAGGGGACCAATCGCGTGATCCTCTGCACCGATGGCGACTTCAACGTCGGCATCACCAACCGCGATGACCTCACTCGGTTGATCGAAGAGGAATCGAAGTCGGGCGTGTTCCTGAGCGTCCTAGGCTTCGGCATGGGGAACCTGAAGGACGCGACGCTGGAAAAACTGGCTGACAAAGGGAACGGCAACTACGCCTACATCGACACGCTCCGCGAGGCGAACAAAGTGTTCGTCGAACAGATGACCGGCACGCTGATCACGATCGCAAAGGACGTGAAGATTCAGATCGAATTCAATCCCGCTCAGGTCGGTGCCTATCGGCTGATCGGCTACGAGAACCGAATGCTGGCCGCTCAGGATTTCCACGACGACACGAAAGACGCTGGCGAGATCGGAGCCGGTCACACGGTCACCGCGCTGTACGAGATCGTCCCGCCGAACAAGCTGCCGGCCGCGACGCCGGTGACGGACGAGAAGCTGAAGTACCAGCCGAATGCTGACCGCGCTCGGCGCGGGTCTCCCGACCCCGCCGCTTCGTCCGACCGTAGGTCTCCCGCGACTGTGGCGACGACCGAGCAGCAGGCGGGCCGCCCGGTGCTACGAGATCAGGAACTGCTGACGATCAAGCTGCGTTACAAACAACCCGATGCCGACAAGAGTTCGCTGATCGAGCAACCGCTGACAGACGAAGGCCGCTCGTTCGCTCAGGCATCGACCGACTTCCGCTTTGCGGCGAGCGTGGCCAGCTTCGGGATGATCCTCCGTCATTCGCCGCATCGCGGCAACGCGACGCTCGAATTGGTCGCCGAGTTGGCTCAATCGTCACTGGGAGCAGACAAGTCGGGCTATCGCTCGGAGTTCGTGGGTCTGGTTCGTTCGGCGAAGGCGTTGGCCAAGTAAACGAGTTGCCCCAAGGTAGCAGGCACATTCCATGTGCCATCCGCAATTCTCAAGCGGACGGCACATGGAATGTGCCTGCTACTTTCGCCGCATCGGGTTGTCGATGACGCGCTGGGTTGCTTCCGAATGGTCCTTCGTGGTGAGCCGCTCGAAACAGCGGTCGTCGCCGGAGTAGGCGAGGATTTCGCCGGTCTCCAAGTGATAGACCCAGGCGTGCAGCGTGAGTTCGCCCCGTTGCAGTTTCACGGCGACGGAAGGATGCGTCTGGATGTTTTCGATCTGGACCAGCACATGTTCCTGAACGGCGATCTCCAACAGATTGTCGCCGGTCACGTCGCGGTAGTTTTCGGTCACGATGCGGCGAGTCGTCTCAGCATGATTGAGCCAGTTGGTGACCAGCGGCAGTCCTTTGGCCTTCTCCGGATGCAACAGGGCATTGATGGCTCCGCAGTGCGAGTGCCCGCAGATGACGATATCCCGTACGCCGAGGGCCGCGACCGCATACTCAATGGTCGCCGATTCGCCGCCGTTGGAGGCTCCATACGGCGGCACGATGTTGCCGGCGTTCCGCAACACGAACAGCTCACCCGGCCCGGATTGCGTGATGAGATTCGGATCGACGCGCGAGTCTGAGCAAGTCACAAAGAGCGCACTCGGACTTTGACCGGCGACGAGGTTGTCAAAGAAGTCCCGCTCACGCTGGAAGACTTGCGATTGGAATTGATGCACGCCGGAAAGCAGGTGGTCCATGATGTTCCTTGTGATCGAATCAGGCGAGCGGGGTCCGCCTCAGCGGATCAGCCCCCCGATGGTTTGCGAATGAGTTAGGCGAGCGGGTGAGTGTGCCGAGTTCACAGCGGCCGGCAAGTCACCTTTGTGAAAAGTGAGATATACCGCGAGCGAACAGCAATGACACATTCGGTGAAGCGGCCACACCAACCCGAAGTGCAAGTTTTGAAGTTGCGGTCTTTCGAACAAATTCGACCGCCACGCCAAGACAAAGGCCCGAATTCATTCGTTTCATTCCTTTGACCAGATTCCTTTGATTGCAATCCTCAGGCACAGGTTTGCCCCCGTGAATCAAAGGAATCCTTAGACACAGGTTCGCCCCAGGCGATCAAAGGAATCTGGTCAAAGGAATGAAGACAACCTGAGAAATTGACAAAACGGCGAGGAGCCGAGTTCAAAGCGCGCAACTTCAAAGCATGCGCTTCGGGTTAGTGTCTGTCACACCCGCGCGGGTTTAACGCCGATCGGCCTTCGCCCGGCTGCCGATCGCCGAGTGCCGAATGCCGATCTCACAAACTCGCTTCCAGGAGAGTTGCAACTTGATGCCGAGCGATAACACTCCGGTCGAACGTCTCACACTGTCGAGGGAAGTCATGTCGCACGAATCGAGTTTTCAGGATCACGTCGCCGAAGCATCGAAGGTCGGCTCGTTGGGTTTCGCGGTCATCACGCTGTCGGACACGCGCAATGAAGTGACCGACATGAGCGGTAAGTTCATCAAGCGCGCGCTAGCCGAGGCCGGGCACTCGGTGCCGTATTACCGAGTCCTCAATGAGGATCGCGTGAAGATCAAGACCACGCTGCAAGACTGTCTGGCCGACCCGCAGGTCAACGTGGTGATCACCAACGGCGGGACGGGCATCGCCTCGCGGGACTCGACCATCGAAGTGCTGGCGTCGATGCTCGACAAGCAGTTGGATGGTTTCGGCGAGCTGTTTCGGATGCTCTCGTACCAGGAGATCGGCCCGGCGGCGATGATGAGCCGCGCTCTGGCGGGCATCGCCAAGAATCGCGTGCTGTTCGCGATCCCCGGCTCGACCAACGCCGTGCGGCTGGCGATGGAAAAGCTCATCCTGCCGCAAGCCGGGCACATCTATTGGGAACTCAACAAGCACCTGCGCGTGAAAGAATAACGCTCAGGCGAGCGGGGCGGCGTCACCCCAATGGCACCCGCTTTGAGCCGATGGCGCTAGCCACGGGCCTTGGTGGGTGACGTTTGACGGCGAATCGCCCGACGCTAGCGCGTTCGGCTCACAAAGCGAGAATCGCCCGACGCTAGCGCGTTCGGCTCACAAAGCGAGATTCGATCAGTGAATGATCTTTAGCGAGGTCATAATCGAATCGGGCTGCATCGCACTTCCGGGCGAGCCGATGATGGTCCCATCGAAGACCGGTGCCGGTTGCACGACCACTTTCTTGTTGCTCGGACTGCCCGTGAGTTGCACAAACATAATGCGGACGCCGACGAACTTGGTGATTTGAAACGTGGCGTTGTTTCCGGGGCCGGAGACGGCACTGAAAACGGGAATCGCTCGCGGCTGACCAATGATCGCGGCCAGGTCATCTTTGATGCCGGCGCTGAGACCGGTATCTCCATTGAGTAGCAACACACCACTGGCCGGAATCTGGAGTTTGCCGCCGAAGTACGCCAAGTCCGCTTGGTTGGGACCGTACCGAATCTGCCGCGACAAGTCGGCCGTGCTGTTGTTCGCTGAGCCGATATCGACGGTGCCGCGATTTCCAGACGGAAGGCTGCTGCTACCGCTCGGATAGAGGCTGACCTCTTTGATCCCATCCGTGCCGGTGGAGACCGTCCCATTACTGTTGTACTTATAGCTGTCGGTGCCAACTCCATTATTGATGAGATCATTCCAAGTGGTCTGGTCAATGGCGAGCGGCAGCACCGGACAGGTCAGCCCACTGCTCGGTGGAATGTAGAAGCCATTTCCCGGAGCCAGCACCGCGGTCGCACTGGCAATCATCGACGCGGACTGGTTCCCCATCGCTTTGGCGAAGAACAACGGCAACTGCTGATCTCCGCGCGTGGCTGTCGTTCCACTCAATGGTTGATCGCGACGAATCGTGATTTCCATCATGTTGTACGGCGACGTTCCCCAACTCTCGACCCACGCTCCGGACGAGGATTTGGTACGTTGTCCGAAACGGATGTCGCGCGTCGTGTCCAAGTACGCGGCAGCTTGCTCGCCCACTCGATACTTCACCGCGACGGCCTGAGCAGCGGCGCGCGCCGCCACATCGACCTGCGAGGCGGTTGATGTCTTGCCGGCTCCCCAGCCGTTGGGCATTTCCAAAGCCGCCGACAAGACGGCCCCATCGGCGGCCGACTGCATCTGTGCTTTCGTTTGCGTCATGAATCCGACATCCACCGCCAGAGCAGTAAAGCCCAAGACCGCCGTCAGCACCACCGCCGTCCAAGCCACGATGCTGCCGTGACGATCTGTCGGAAGCGTCCGACGAAATCTCGAATGTGTGCGATCCATTATGTTTCTCCGGAGGTGTGATCCTATGAGCCGATGGCGCTAGCCACGGGCCTTGGTGGGTGACGTTCGACGGCGAATCGCCCGACGCACAATGCAATAATTGCCCGACGCTAGCGCGTTCGGCTCACAAAGCGAGTGCCATTGGGCGTCAGCCCCGGACGAGCGTGAGCCGATTCGGGGGCTGACGCCGCCCGGCTCACGAATTTCGTTCTTGTTACGATTGCGGGTCGTATTGATGCAGAACTCGCGACGTGTTGTCCGCGGTCTGCAAGCCGTGCGACGAGAACACGCGGGTGCGTTCGAGGATGAATCGTCGCACGCGATGTGAGGCAAAGCCGACCCGCGAGTTTTCCACCGTGAAGTCCGGGCTATACCCATTCAGATGAGTCCGCCAGGTCTCGACTTCGATTTTCAATTCGCCGGTGCCAAACTCGCCCCAGGTCTGTGACGTGCCGTTGATGATTTCAAACACCAACTTGTCATCCACGATGCTCATGACTGACGTGTAGCGAATCTCTTCATCGATAACATTCAGCGAATCCCAGTTGGTATTGCTGCGGCTCTGAGTGATCGCGTTGTCTTCCCACAATTGGAGCTGCACGCCCCCCGAAACGAAGCCGGGCTGAGTCGCACAATTCATATCGAACACCGCGTATTTCCCGGTCAGCGTCCACGACGGTGACATCACGCTGGTGATCTGCGGCGAATCCGAAGCAGGGTCCGGCGTGCCGATCTTGATGTACCAGTCTTCCTCAATTCGAACCGTGTTGCCGTGGCTGTCGTCATCGCCAAGGGCGGACCGAACGGTTCCCAGCCACGACAAGGCCAATGGAGCAGCGCTCGCCAACCCCAGCAAACGGCGGCACGCGGCACGGCGGCCGATGCCTGACAAATTCTCCGCGGTCATATCACTCTCCTCGTCCATCAAAAAGGAAAACCACTCCCTGACGGTCACGGCACACAATCTTCACAGGCTCTCGGCCTTGCGACGGAGTGGCCTGTTCGAGTCACGCTCCTCCCAGGAGGTGACTCGGATTGCTAGGAGCACGATGATTCGTGATCGAGGAGATCAATTCCAACGTAGGTCACAAATAAAAATCGTGACGAGTGAGATCGAACAGATTTTCGAACTTGTCGAAAAGTTGGCCCCATCCGGCTTGCCCCATTGGCACAGGGCTTCCAAGGTGTGTTAGTCGGACTTTCTGAGAGCGAGGATTTTGGCCGTCGAGGCATGTCCGCCGTTGTGGTACTTGGTGCGCGGGGTGGTGGGCTTTTTGGGGCCACGTCGGCGTTTGCGATAGCGAGTGAGGTCCAGTGTCTTGGCCAATTTGAGCAGCGTCTTGGCAAATTCCGTCAACGACATTCGAGAGAAGACCGTCCAATGATCGGGTTCGATCGCCACCATCATGCCTTCATAGGTATTGCGCAGTTCATAGGCCAAAGCGTCTCCGGAAAGTTCGTCGGCCGCAGCGTCGCCGTGAGCCGCACGCAACGACCCCATCAGCATCGACAGCGTGTTCTCCAGCAGCAACGCCACGCAAAACGTGAACAGCGCCGCCTTGGGATATCCCAGCGTGTTGATCTCGCACTGCAACGCCGTCTTTAGTTGCAGGAACACCACCTCGATCGTCCAACGGCCTTGGTACAACTCCGCCACTTTGACGGCATCGGCTTCACGGGACGTGAGGTTCGTGAGGATGTGCAGTTCCGTGGCCCCGTCGCGCGTCGGCTTCTGGAGCATCACCGTCACGCGACGCACGGTTCGTTCACGGCCCTGGTAACTCAGACGCAGGGCTTGTTCGTAGACCTTTTCGCCCCGTTCGGTGTGGCCGATCAGACGCCGTTTTCCCAGCAGTTCGCCGGGCAGTGAGCCGTGTTGACGAATCACGAACCGAGCCTTCCGCGCCCACAATCCGTACAGAAAACCCTGCGTGCAGAAGTTGCGATCTGCGATCCACAGGTCATCTTTCACGACCGTTTCCAACACGTCGCCCAGCAGCGAACGCTCCTGAGCATGACCATCCTCGGTGAGGAACACGTCGCTGATCAGCCGCGTCGGCTGATCCCACACGACCAACGCCGTCCCCGGCAGCGGAGCGTCCCAGATGGCACGCAGTTCCGCGATGCGATGCTCGCTGGCTTGCAGATGGTTGCCATCCAGAATCTTGACGCGCCGTCCGGGCACCCACGAGGTCTCGGCCACGCCCAGCTTCGCGAGCACTGCGGACGCCTCGCGAAAACTGTCGCGCACCAAGGCTTGGGAAACCCCAGTCTCGATCCCCCGCAACTTCTGATACACGGCTTCGTCGGAAACACCGAGCACGTCCTTCAGCGACTCATACGATTTCAACACCGAGCGGTCGACTCGCGTGACCACGCGGGCGATCAATTCCACCATCCCGGAAAAGAGCAGGTCGCGCTCGTATTGCACGCTGGCGACTTGGCGAAACAACGCGTCCAGCCGACTGACCGAAAGCATTCGTTCCAAGGCCGCCCGGGCCATCACACAAAAGGGTTTCTGCCGCAAAAAGTTCTTGAAGACCGAATCGAGCAACATCCTTGTCGCCTCCAATGATTGATGTATCCGACATCCAATCAGGATGTTGCGCGATCATTAAGCACCTTGGAAGCCCTGGGCTTCAATGCTTCAATCGGGGTTTCCGGACGATCGCGTGGCAAGCCGTTGGAATGACCAACTTCCGCCACTTCCGCCTCCGCATCCTCGACCGCTTCAACCAACTGCAAACACAACTTTCAACATGAATGGCGGAGAGCCACAACTCTGAAGGAACTCACCGTACAAACAATTCTGCTGTCGCTGATGTTGATCCTGCCGAGCCAACTCGCTGCCGAGAAGGGGAAGGATCTGAACAATGAGACCGAAGAGGCGTTGCGAGCTTCGGTCGCAGCCACCGCGAAGGAGTTTGTCGGCCGCTGCGAGTTCACCGCGGGCGAGGCAGGCAGCCCGAAGCTGGCATTGCATCCGGAGCCGATCTTGCGGTGGTCGAATCCGACGATCGGGAAAGTGATTGGCGAGGTCTTCGTGTGGACCGACAACGGCCGGCCAACGTTGATCGGAAGCTGGTATCACTGGTTCACGCCCGATTGGGGCCGCACGCTGGAAGTCACCTCATTGGCTCCGGGACGAATCGCGGGGCGAATCGAAGACATCCGGTTTTGGAATTCCGAGAAGGGAGGCATGACGCTCAAAGCACTGTCGAATGCCGATGCTCCGGCGAAGACACCGGCGGCGAGGCTCGTGCAGATGCGACGGCTGGCCGGTGACTTCGTCGCGAATCTGGCCGACACGCGGAGCGACGATGCGGCCGTGAAGCGACAGCTTCGAATGCTCACGCAACCCATCTTTCGGTATCCGGTCCCGAACGCGACAGCGACGTACGCGGACGGTGCTCTGTTCGCGTTCGTCGAGGGAACCGATCCGGAAGTCTTCTTGATGCTGGAGGCGACCTCAACGAAAGCGGGCGCGATCTGGCAGTTCGGACTCGTCCGCATGAACGGCGACGCGCTGCGAGTGACCTTCCGGGACCAAGAAGTCTGGTCGGTGGCGAGGCTCAACAACGCGATGAATCTGTCCAAAGAGCCGTATGCGTTCTTCTCACCTCAGCAGATTCCCCTGGGGAACGGGGTCAACGAGAAAAAGGTGGTGCCCGCACCGAAGGTCAAACCGTGAGTGGTTCCGCCGCGGCCGTCGAGTTGCCGCGTCGTTGACAGATCAG
Source organism: Planctomycetaceae bacterium (assembly GCA_046156195.1). Taxonomy (GTDB): domain Bacteria; phylum Planctomycetota; class Planctomycetia; order Planctomycetales; family Planctomycetaceae; genus SXKJ01. The sequence goes on from JBJXEX010000191.1 coordinate 43,917, forward strand.
GCGGGCTGCACGATATGATTCAAGACACGGTGTCTGAAGTTGGCTGCGTTCGATGACTGAGCGAGCCGCGAAGAGTCGCCTTAATCTAGGAATCACAATGCACGCGCAGCCTCGATGTCGCCTGGTAGGGATTCTGATTGCCGTTCTGTTCGTTGCTCTGACGGGCCGACAAACGCGTGTTGCCGCGGACGACCCGGCCGGCGATACCGGCTCGGTGGAGCGACAAGCGTTGCTCAAGGAGATGCGGTCGGCGGCGGCGGCGATCAAGGTCACGGAAAAAGTCAGAGAACAGCTTCGTCCGGCGAAGCTCGTCGAGGAGCCGATCTTCCGCTACAGCGACGAGCAGCGTCGGATTCGCGACGCGACGATGTGGGTTTGGACGATGGAAGGCCGCCCGGTCTCGGTGATGAAGCTCGAGCGTTACAGCTTTCCGGATCCCAAGCAGCACTGGTTGTTCAACGTCGTGTCGGCGTCGCCCAATTTGCTCACGGTGAAGTGGTCGTTTGATAAGGAGTTCGAATCGAAGAAGCCGGGTCTGTCGTTTCAGCCGTTGAAAGATGGGCCGGAGTTGGCGGCGACGAAAGCGGCTCGACTGATCCAGTTGAAGCAATTGTCTCGGCGGTTCACAGCAACGATGACTGGCGGCTCGGCGGACGATTCCAAGACCGAGATGCGACTGCTGCCGACTCCGCTGTTTCGATACTCCAGTCCGGCCGACCACATCGCGGACGGAGCACTGTTCGGCCTCAGCGCGACCGGCACGAATCCCGATGCGATGGTCGCCATCCAATGGCGCGGCGAAAAGGAATCGGCTCGTTGGGAATTCGGTGTGACGGGGATGACCAACGGCGGATTGCAAGTGCGGCTCGACGACAAGCCTGTCTGGTCGCAGCCGTATCTCGTAGGTCGCGGGCAAGTCTTTGAAACGTGGACGTACTTCTTTTCGGAGCGCAGCGAGTAAACCAACCCGAAGCATGAGCGAGGGCGAACGCTCAACGGCACTCACATTGAGCGGAATGGCGCTAGCCACCGGTAACTCGGAATCAACATCTCCCGAAAAAACACCGGCGGCTAGCGCCGTGCCGCTCACAAAATGAGTGCCATTGGGCGAGCGCCTCGCCAACGTTAATTTGAATTGAGGACGTGAAACATGATGAATCGCTTCAAACAGATTTCGTGGACGACGATGGTCGCAGTTGCTTGTTGCGTCACGCAGCCGCAGACGGCGTCCGCTCAGTTGGAGTTTCTCAAGGGACTGTTCGGCGGGAAGTCGGCTCCGGCACAGAGAAAGCTATTTCAGCCGTTTCAGGGGCATCAGGCTTTGCAGCAGGCGATCGTGGCGGCGGAGAGTGGGGAGGTTGAGCAGTCGCTGAAGTTGGCGGCGGAGGCATTCAAAGACGGGGGCGTGAATGATCCGTTGGAGCATCCGGAGAATCTGTCGATCTCGCCGAATGTGTTGCGGATGTCGAAGGTGTGGGCCGCGAAGGGGGCGAAGCCGGATGAAGTTGTGGCGGTGTTGATCGAGGTGGTGTTGCCGTCGAAGACGCCGGGAGTCGTGAGGCCGTATGTCGGGCAGTGGCCGTTGAACTACGACGAGTTGTATCTGACTCGGTCGAACGGCCGCGTGCCGGCGACGGAGAGTGTCGGGGCAGAGTTGATTCGCTGGGCAGTGCTCGCGAAGCAGACGGGCGAGGTGACGAAGCGGCTGCAAGCGGCGATCAAAGCGGAGCAACCGAAGGAGGCGGCGAAGCCGAATGCAGACACGAAGAAGTCCGACAAGCGGGAGGGCGAGGCTCCTGCCGAGCCGCGAACTGGGAAAGACGTCTCAGCGAAAGACGGCTCGGCAGGAGCCTCGCCCTCCCGATCGACGACGACAGCGGCGGACAAGGCGGAAGCGGCTGCGAAGCAAATCGAGGCGGCGGTCGCGCGAGTCTTTGCCGTTCAGCTTGCGGTTGCAGAGCGGGATGTGGAGTCGGCGAACAAGTCGTTGACGGTGTTGCTCGATGATGCGAAGTCGGCGAATGGGCCGTTGCTCGATTATCTGTGTCATGCGGTGTCGACGGCGGTGCGGGAGCCGAAGTCGGAAGCGGCGGGGCTGAAGTTGCTCGAAGCGGTGTTGGATCGGGCGGAGCAAGTGTTGCCGGCGGAACGAAACGGGGAGATGCAGTCGGGGTTGCGAGGCAACGCTCCGTGGCTGCGAGTTCATGCGGCGAATGCTCACGCGCGAGCGGGGCGAGCGGCCGATGCGAAGCGCTGCGTGGCCGAGGCGCTCGGCAAGCCGATCGGTGCTCGGTACGGAGCGGAGTACTCGGCCTATTTGACTCACACGCTGAAGCTGAACGGAGCGGCGGCGTTGATCGACGCGGGACTGATCGTCGAGGGATTGGAGTTGGCGGGGGAAGCTCCCGATCCGCGAGCTGTTCGATATTTCCGAGCTGACGGCGCGATCAACATCGCGGCAAAGGTCGGTCAGGCGTTGAGGAAGCTCGCGCCGGCGGAGAGATACGAGTTGCTGCGGAAGTGGGCGCTGCCAAGCGACGATCGAAACACAGTGCGGTCGGTGGTGGACTTCGTGCCGCAACACGAACCCACTCGCTTTGTGAGCGGCACGGCGCTAGCCGCCGGTCATCCGCCAGAAAACGCCGATTCCGAATCACCGGTGGCTAGCGCCATTCCGCTCAAGACGAGTACCTCTCGCCTCGGCTCCGGCGTCTTGTCCGACGTTTACAGCACGGACTGGGAGCTCGTCGCGACGGCGCGAGAACTGGGCAAGCTGGATGAGTTGATTCGAGAGCTGAGTTCGATCGTGCCGCAGACTCCGTCGGTGAATTCGTTGCGGACGCTGGCGATGGTGGTGCGTGATGGATCTGCAAACGCTGCGAAGAGCGGTGAATCGGGGACAACGAAGTCAGGGGCGGCGCTCGGCGCGAGCACGACGACAACGCGACTGAAGGCGCTGCTCGATGCGACGACGGCGGCGGTGCCGGGTTGGGAGGTGCAGGTCAAGCCGATGCCTCCGCTGGAGACTTACGTCATCGCGGCCGAAGCGGCGATCCATCCCGAATGGCGTGAGACCGCTGAGGCGATCCTGTTTCGGCTCATCGAGCATAGCCAGCGAACGCAGTCGCAGCGGCCGCGCGATCATTTTCGGATGGCCTGGTTGGAGACGTTGCGGCTGCGATCGTTCGACATTCTGCCGAACAAAGAGGTCAACGGTCGAGCGGCCGGAGCGGGCGAAGTCGGTTCACGATGGCTGAAGACGATGCCGAAGCTGTGGGACTCGATCGGCTTTGAATCGGCAACCGAGCGGGCGATGGGCGCGTTGCCGCCGACGTGGTTTGCTCACGACGGGTACTTGTCGCATGTTTCGAACAGTCGCCAGTCGGACTTGGTCTTCGGCTTGCCGCTCGGCGGTTCGTTCGAGCTGACCTTGGAATGTCGTGAGGGCAATTGGTCGGAAGGACGAGCCGGATACGGCGGCGCGTCGTGTGAGATATTTGCGTATCAGGACACGGCTCACTTACACGGCAAGGGGAACTCCGGTTACGAAGGGAATCCGAAGCTGACGAACCTGCTCCACAAAGAGCCGTGGAACCGGTACACGATCCGCGTTCACGACGGCCACGTGAAGTACTACGCGAACGGTCAGCCGGTCTTTGAAGACACGCCGGGCGCGGCCGCTCCGTGGCTGACGCTCGGGGCCATGCAAGGGTTCACCCCTTCGTATCGCAACCTGCGAATCAGCGGCTCGCCAACGATCCCGCGCGAGGTCGCGCTACTCGGCGACGAGCGGCTACGCGGCTGGGTGGCTTCGTACTTCGACGAATCGAAACCGGACGCGCTGCAGACTCGCAAGTACATCTCGGTGAAGATCGAACAGAACGGGCAGACGTACAACACGATTGTCGAAGACGACGGCACGATGGAAGGCGAACCGGCTCAGATGGGCCGATCCGACACCGATTGGACCTTCGCCGATGGCGAGCTGCGATCGACTCGACGCAGTTCGTTCTTCGGCGGCGAGTCGCCATCATTGCTGACGTACCAACGCCCGCTCCGCGACGGCGAAATGGTGAGCTTCGAGTTCTGGCATCAACCGGGAGTCACGACCGCGCAGCCGACGTTCGGTGAGGTCGTGTATGCGCTGGGTAGCCACGCCTCGCCAGAGCGTGGGCGAACGACGGAGACGGTCGCGAAGAACACAGCCGATCGCGCGACGAATGCACCCACGCTCTGGCGAGGCGTGGCTACGACGGTGGTGGCGAACGCGGACCTGAAAACCGGGTGGAGCTCGATCGCGATGTCGCTCAACGGCGGGTTGTTTGAGATTGAACTCAACGGCAAGGAAGTCGTCTCGGAAAAGATCGAGCCGACGAACTCCCGGCGGATTGGGTTCTTCCATGATGCGGCACAAACGGACCTGCGAATTCGCAACGTCGTGTTGTCCGGCGATTGGCCGAAAGAGTTTGACGCCGCGACGCGAGCGGCGATTGAGTCGCCAGAGCCAATCGAAAAACTGGCGAACTCGCGGTTCCTGACGTACGCGTTGGGCGAGGATCGCCTCTCGGACAATGCGTATGAAGTCGCGCGGCAGGCGGTGAAGCTCGACACGGCGGAGCGGTACAAGTTCCTGTATCGTTGGGTCATTCCGAACGAGTCGCACGATTTGCTGCGAACGACCGGCGCGTTGACGCCGACGCATCCGGCTCCGCCGACGATCGACTCGAACCCGATTGATGTTGCGACGCTGGCGGCTCGAAATGAGGTCGATCAGCGGTTTGTGCAGACCGGTGGGAATTTCGTTTCGCCCGCGATTCTGTTGGTGCTCGCGGCGGCGGAGTTGAATCGGCTGGACGAACTTCGGCAGACGGTCGAGGCGTTCAATCCGGCCAGTTCGGGCGAGATGGCTCGCAACCGCGCGGCGATGCTCGGCATCATCGCGCTGCTGGCCGATGACACAGGCGAGGCGATTCTGCGGATTCGCGAATGCCAAACGCTGCTCGTGCAGCACAAGCCGACAACAATGTATTCGCGATGGGGCGACGCGGCACTGGCGAGTCTCGCAGTGCATCACCCGCTCACGCGAGAAGCGGCGATCGAGCTGCTGGAGTTCATCATCAAGCACCAAGTGCAGGCCGGAAACCCTGGCGTTCAGGAGTTCGTTCGCTTCGTGAGGCAGCTTCATGGGCTGGCCATGTACCTCGGCCACGGCGGAACGTCCGAAGAGTTCGGGACGCAGCCAAAGTCGAAACAGTGGCGAGCGGTTTCGCAGCCGCGAGCGAGATCGCGCGGCGAAGGTTTTGCGGTCGCATCGTATGACACGATTGCCGGTGAGATGGCGTTGCGTGGCGGTCACGATTACGACGCCGCGTACTTTCAATCACCGTTGCGAGGTGACTACGAAGTGAGTTGCCGCTTGTCACATTTCGACTGGCGGGAAATCCAACTGATGGGAGCCGGGATCGCGAACGCGCTGAAGCACACTCACAATGAGGTGAAGGTCTCGCATCCGAAATCGGCCGTTCGCGACTTACCGCTGGAAAAGCCGATCACGCCGCGGGTGCAGCAATGGCACGATTACAAACTGGTCGTGAAGGGTGGCCGGTTCACGAGCTTCGTCAACGGGCAAAAGCTGTACGAAGCGGAATTGACCGCCGAACACGATCCGTGGCTGGCCATCGTCGGCTGGGCGGGGCAGTCGTCGCGAGCCGTTCGCGATCTCGTCATCACCGGGAAGCCGACGATCCCGAAGGAAATCAACCTGCTCGGATCGAAGGATCTCATCGGCTGGATGACCGATTACTACGCCAGCGAATGGGGACAGCAAGTCTTCGAATGGACGCTGGAAGCGGACGGCGTGATGCAGGCTCCGCAACAAACCGACGCGAACCCCGGACGCGATCGCCGCAAGGTCGAGAACATCATCCGCTATCACCGGCCGATGCTCGAAGATGGCGAGATTTCGTATGAGTTCTACTACGACCCTGAAGTGAAAGTCGCCGCGCCGCCGAACCAGAACCTGTCGTACCTAGGAGCGAACGCTCCGAAGCGAACGCTCAAAGGCAAGACGCTCGTGCATCCCGCGCTCGACCGCATGGTCTGCCTGCTCGAACCCGACGGCGTGAAAATCCACTGGCTCACCGACGGCCGCTGGGACCGCACGGGCCTGACGGCGGATAACGTCAGTGTGGCGCGACGCTCCGCGTCGCGAACTGACGACGCGGAGCGTCGTCCCACACTGCCGCTCAAGCCGCGCGAATGGAACGCGATCAAGTTCCGTACGAAAGCTGACACGCTGACGATCGAACTCAACGGCGAGACTGTCTTCTCTCATGACATCGAACCGACCAACCTGCGGCACTTCGGCCTGTTCCATTACGCCAACGAATCGAATGTCAAAGTCCGCAACATCCGCTATCGAGGCGACTGGCCCACGAAGCTGCCGAGCGTAGCCGATCAAGAACTCGCCGGCGGCCCGCTGAAGAAGGCCGCGATCCCCGACGCCGACTTGCCCGATTCCATGACCTGGGACTTCACGAAGTCAAAGTTTGACCGCGCCGAGTTCCAGTCCGTGTGGAATTCCAACGCGGACAAGTTCATCACCGCGACTGACGCCGGCCTCCGTTACTCAATGCCCGCCGGTGAAAAGAAGCCGCAAGTTGCCGGCATCGCTCCGCTAGTCCACATCGGAGGCGACTTCATCGCCACGATGGATTACGACGGGCTAAAGACCGTTGCCGCCGAAGAACATTGGGGGAGCGGCATCGCCTTCAACGCGGGCCTCGACAATTCGTATCAAATCGGCATCGAAGTCCGTCATGTCGCGAGGAATTTTGCCAAAGTGACGAGCGCCTCGGCCGCACTCGTTTCCGCGAGTCGCCCAAACTATTTTCACAACGAGTCCATCAGCGAATTCCCCCCCGCCGGTCGCCTCCGCCTGCAACGCAAAGGAGCGGTCATCTATTACCTCATCGCCGCGCCTGGCTCCGAAAACTTCCGCCTGATCACTCACCGCCCCTGCGGTACGCAAGACATCAAGTACCTCGCCATCAACGCCGACGCCAGCGACACGCCCAGCGGGTCCGAATTTGTTGTTAAGAACTTGTCGATCCGAGCGTCAAAGATTTTGAAAGTGAAGTGAAATGTGTTGCGAACGTCCCTGCCGACGTCGCTTCGGTGGAATGAGGATCGAACACAATTGCCAAAGTTCGAATTTGATCTGTCACGAACCGCAAACATCCCCACGGATGGCATGGCGATACCACGGATGAAGAGCGAGAAGCACGGCCTTTATCCGTGGTATCGCCATGCCATCCGTGGGGAATCATCGTTCCAAGAATCACGTTCTGATGACCAGACAGGCTCAACATGACACGTTGTTTCCAGATGGCAGCCGCATTCGCTCTGTACCTTGCGATGGTGCCCGCATTGCGATCCGAAGAACCCATGCCTCAAAAGGAGGAGTCTCTTGCTCTGAAGGAAGCTCGCGAGCATGTGTTTGAGCTCAAAGCCAGTTCGCTGAGGACTCGCGAAGCGCTGATCGAGTTGCTGCCGAATCCGCTCCTGACTTACGGTGACGCGGCACGGAACAACGAAGCGGGGACGCTCTGGACGTGGGGCAAGTCGGGACGGCCGGTGGCGTTTTTGGAGCTGTATCGGAACATCGGCAAGGACCAGCCGTGGGTTCATGCGCTGACGCTGACGTCGCCGGAGCTGATCCAGCTTGATGCCCCGACTGGTCAACGCTGGACGCCGAAGAAGTCGCACTTCGTTTTGAAAGACGTCCCCGACTCACCCGAAGTCGGCGTTCAACCGGTGATCCGATTGCGACAAATGAAAGAAATCAGCCGCCGCTTTGAGGCTCACCAGTTCTGGGATCCCGACAACTCACGCTTTGAAATGCGACTGCTGGTGCAACCGGTGCATCGCTACCACGACGAGGCGTCCAAGCTGATCGACGGCGCGGTCTTCGTCCTGGCTCACGGCACGAATCCGGAAGTGCTCCTGCAGATCGAAGCTCATGCCGGAGAGCCGTCCCGCTGGAGGTACAGCCTCGTCCGATTGGGAAGCGCGGAGATGCACGTGTTGCTCGATGGCAAAGAAGTTTGGACCGAAGCTCGCACCCCCGGCGTCGTCGGCCAGCCGGTCGATCCGTATTGGCTGTTTCTGACGGCACCGAAATAGATTGAATATCGCTGGTCCTCTCTGCGCTCTTCGCTTCTCTGCGGTAAAAGTGATGGAAACGCCTCGCTTACCGCAGAGAAGCGAAGAGCGCAGAGGTAAGACGGATACGTTTTTAGGGGGCTTCCAAAATGGTAGAGACCAATGGCGCAGGGGCGGCGGGGACGACGACGATTCTTGATGGGGCGGTCACCGTCAAAGAAGTTCCGAAATCGTGATTGAGTTTCAGACATGGCGTCTGTAGATTGTCGGCCCGTTGGAGTTCCTTCTTCCCATTTAAGAAATGGTGGCCTGCACAATGGCTCGCACGCCTCAAGATGTCACGGATGCCGAGTTGGCTATTCTGCAAGTTCTTTGGGAACTGCAATCGGCGACGGTGCGTGAATTGACCGAGCGGTTGTATCCCGAAGGAACTTCCGCGCTGAACGCGACCGTCCAGAAGTTGCTGGAGCGGTTGGAAGCCAAGAAATGCGTGAAGCGGAACCGCAAGACATGGCCGCATCAGTTCGCGGCGGCGGTCGCTCGCGAGGTGCTGATTGCTCGGCAGTTGCAGACGACGGCGGACAAGCTGTGTGACGGGGAGATTCATCCGCTGTTGACGACGTTGGTGAAAGCTCGCGGGCTGTCGGCGAAAGATCGGCAGTCGCTTCGCGGATTGTTGGACGAATTGGACCGAGAGAAGAAATAGCCGCGGTGATCGCCCCAAACCCGAAATCCGAAGTAGTTTGGTTCTTGGAATTTGGTTCTTGAGATTTCTCTGTCATGGCCACACTTCTCAACATCGCGCTGATCAATGCCTTCACCGTGCTGCCGTTGGCGGTGTTGGCGATTGGGGTCAGTCGATTCGCTCGGCGACCGGCGTTGACTCACGCGCTGTGGGTGCTGGTGCTTTTGAAGTTCGTCACGCCGCCGCTGTTTCATCTGCCGGTGACGATCGACATGCCGGCTGCCGACGTGGGGCACGTTTCCAACGTGCCCGTGCTCTTGCCCGACTCCGAACCAAACGACTTGGCGTGCGGGGCGGCGTTAGCCCCCCGGTTGAGTCGAGAGGTTTTGACGGTTCCGCACGACCGGGTGTTGACGCCCAATGCCACTCGCTTTGTGAGCGGTACGGCGCTAGCCGCCGGTAATTCGCCGGAAATCGTCGATCCCGAATCACCGGTGGCTAGCGCCATGCCGCTCCTAGCGAGCACGTTGAAAACGTGCTCCACGTTTTGGGCGAGGCGTCCCGATTTGCGATCGACGTTGTTGACCGGTTGGCTGGGAGGTTCGGCGTTGTGGATGAGCTGGCAACTCGTGCGAGCGGTTCGGTTCCGTCGGCGGGTGCTGCGCGGCGCGGTCACATCGAACGAGTTGCAGGATCAAGCCGATCAATTGGCTGCGGAGTTGGGACTGCGGAGATCGCCGCGCGTTTTGATCGTGGATGCCGCGGTCTCGCCGATGTTGTGGGGCTGCGGCTCGCGAGCCCAGTTGCTGTTCCCGGCGGATCTCGCGGAACGGTTGGATGACACCGCTCGCGCGACGTTGGTGACGCACGAGTTGGCACACTTCGCGCGGGGCGATCATTGGGTGCGGTTACTAGAGTTGATCGCGACTGGGCTGTTCTGGTGGCATCCGGTTGTGTGGTGGGCGAAGCAGCAGATCGAGGCGTCCGAGGAAGAATGCTGCGACTCTTGGGTCGTCAGCCAATTTCCGAGCACTCCGAAGCTGTATGCCGAAGCGTTGCTAGACACGATTGATTATCTGTGTGAGCGACGCCAGGCATTGCCGCCGGTCGCGTGTGGTTTGGGGCAAGCTCACTTTTTGCGGCACCGCCTGACCAAGATCATGCGTGGAGCCTCTCCGAAAGCGATGACTCAGCGAGTTCGCGTTGCGTTGGCGTTGACCGCCGCGCTGCTGTTGCCGTTACAGCCGTTTGTGTTTGGCTCGGCGAGCATCACGAGTTTGAACAGCGTCTCGATCGATGAGCCGATGATTCACGAGGCGAGTTCACCGGAGACAACCGATGAACCGATCGATCCGACAGGGAATTTGCCGTTCGCCTCATCGCCTGCCGCAGACGCAGCGTCGACGCCGGTGCTCCCCGCGTCCGTGCCCTCCTCCCGTTCGCGATCGGCGCGCGGTGAGCGGATTTGGTCGACGGCCGCGTCTCAGGATGGGCGCTATGTCGTGCGAGCGACGACCGCTCGGCGAATCGTGCTGACCGACTTGAGCACGAATGCCGAGACCGATCTTTCCGATCAACGGATTTCGGCGGTCTCGTTCGCTCCGGACGGCGAGTGGTTCGCTGCCGCTGGACAGGACGGGCGGATCACGATTTGGGATTCGGCTCGCGGCGAATTGCTGCGAACGGTGCTGACTCATGCGGACGTTCTCCGTTCCGTCGCAGTCTCGCCGCGCGGGCAAGCGATCGCGGCCGGGAGTCGTGACGGTTCTGTGTTGATCGTTGATCTCGCGACGGATGAGTTGCTCGACAACTTGCCGAGTTATCCGTCCGCCGTGAATTGCGTTCGCTTCTCGTCGGATGGTCGGCAACTGGCGGTGGCGGTCGGCGATTGGATGTCGAACGCTCGCGGCGAAGTCGCGCTGCTGGATGCGACCAACGGACGAACGGTGACGACTCTGACCTGCGCGACCTCGCCCGGAGCGCTGACCTTTGCCAGCAACGACGAACTGATCGTCGGACTGTGGGACGGTCGCACGCAGTTGTGGAACTTGGTGAGCCGACAGGTCGCCGGCTCGGCGATGGCGGATAAGAACGTCGTCTCCGCGGCCGCGTTCTCTCCGGACAACCCGGCGTTGCGCGAGGCGATCTTCGTTGCCGAGGAACCGAACAACGCGGAAGACAATTCGCCGTTCGCTGTGCTCCGTAATCTTTTCACGGTCCCCGTTAGATAAGTCAGTAGTTTGATTCGTGCCGAACGGCGTCAAGCCAATTGGAGCCGATGGCGGACGAACGAATCGCGGATTGAAATGACGTCCCTCTGCGCTCTTCGCTTCTCGGCGGTAAAAGCCCATTGATTCACCGCAGAGAAGCGAAGAGCGCAGAGAGATACATCGTCTGGGCATTTCTCTGAACGGCACCAATTGATGCACGCACTCCTGCTCACGATCTTATTGCTGCCGATGGCCGAACCGGTTTCGCAGGATGCGGAGTTGGTCAAGGCGTGGTTGAAGGTCAGCCAGAAGCACGCGGAAGACTATGTGATTCATCCGGCCGGCGATGCGAAGGCCACGTTTGCGATGTTGCCGCAGGCGGTGTTTCGACACAGCCAGCCGGTGCGCGGCGACGACATCGGAGCCGTCTATCTGTGGGTGGATGCCGACAAGCGTCCGGCGGTGATCGGGACGACGTTCGCCTTCACGTTTCAAGGGGACACGCGCGTCGTTGCTCACGAGTTTCATTCGTTGGCCGACGGGCCATTGACGGCGACCTGGCGAGGTCGTGAACGATGGACTCCGAAGCAGCCCGGCTTGGAGTTTCGTCCGATACCGATGATTCCGGCGGCTGCGGCCGACCCGAAGGCGCGGGTGCGTCAGGCTCGCGAGATTGCTCGGCGATTCAGCGCGAACTCGATCGACCACGAGGAACGGAGATGGGAACTGCGATTGGTCACGAAACCTATTCATGAATTCGAGGCGCAGCGTCCCCACCAAATTCAATGCGGTTCGTTGTTCGTCATGTGTCAGGGAACGGACCCAGAATTGATCCTGTCCATCGAGGCCAAAAAACAGGACGGCGAGTTTCGTTGGCATTACGCAGCCGCATCGTTCACAGACTATGCATTAAAGTTGCGGCTGGATGACAAAGAAGTCTGGTCCGCCGAACGCCGGTCGATCGGCCCGCTGTTACGTCATTGGAGCGATGTGGGCTCTCAAGAACGCTTGCCGACGAACGCCAATCTTCAAAGCGAGACGCCATGAACGCACCTGCCGGTTTCCCAATCGTTCGAACCATTGTCTCGGCGATCATTCAGGTCGTTGCATTGGCGTCATTTGTTTCAGCCGATGAGCCGGCGACTACCACGTCACGGTCAACCGGCACGTCGAGTACCAAGCGAGCGCTCGTGGTTTGCGGGCTGTCTGGCGACGCGGCGCATCACAAGCTGTATTCCGAAACCGTGACCAAGCTGCACGAGGGACTTTCCAAGCGACTGGGATTCGCCGACGTGCAGGTGCTCTTCGGCGACGAGCCTCAAGATGCGGACGCAGACGTCATCAAGTCCGCCGGCCGAGCAACTCGCGAGGAACTCGAAAAGAGCACCACGGCACTGCGAGCGAAGTTACAACCGAATGACGCGCTGTGGGTCATCGTGGTGGGGCACAGTCATTACGACGGCAAACACTCGTGGCTGAACCTGACGGGGCCGGACATTCAACAAGCTGATTTCGCCAAGCTGTTTGCCGATCTCCCCGCGCGCGAGCAAGTCTTCTTCATGACCACGCCGACGAGCGGTTACTACATCAAGCCGCTGTCCGCCAAGGGTCGCACCGTCATCACCGCCACCGAGACCGATTGGGAAACCAACGAAACCGAGTTCCCGCACGAACTCGCTCGCGTGCTGTCCGCGCCCCCCGAAGCGAAGGAGTTCGACATCGACGAAGATGGCGCGATCTCGCTGTTCGATCTGTACGTCACCGTCGCTCGCAATCTCGCGCAGTCGTACCTCGAACGAGAACTGCTGGCGACCGAACACCCGCTGCTCGATGACAACGGCGACGGTCGCGGCACGGAAGTGCAAATCGACTTCCTGACCGAAGAGCAGGGGGGCCGAGCCAAGCCCAAGAAACCTTCGACCTCCCCGACGAACTCGGCTGGCGATGGCCGTGCATCAAAGTCCATCACGCTGTCATTCTCGCGAGCCGCTGCGATGTAGTCGGGTTATCGTGGCGGTCCAGGTGCGCTGCTGTGGGTCGTAGACCGTGTCGGCGTTGCGCGACGACGCCTCGTTCTGACTGATCTTCACTTCCTCGATACCGTTTGGCTCTTGGCGTCTCCCCAAGGTCGTCGCATGTTCGAGCGGCGGCAGCCAAGTCTTGCCCAAGTCATCGGAGCGAACTTCATTAACCGTGAAGAAGATGTCGCTGCCGGTGAGCAGCAGCTTTTGCATCGTGAAGATGATGCTGGGCTGGGGGCCATGAACGACACCCGCGCGAGGAGCAACCCAGCACGTCTTGCAGTCGAAGCCCGACATTTGGTCTCTACACAATTTTGCAACACCCATGAAAACGAGATCGTCTTACCTCTGCGTTCTTTGCGACGTTCTGTTCAAAACACAGATTGGAACAGAAGGTCGCAAAGAACGCGAAGTGAATTCAGAGGAACACAAAGCCTCGAAAGTTAAGGTGGCTTCTGGCCTTGACGCTTTCGGTGCCGAAAATCTTCTCACGAAAACAAGATTTCAATCGTTTGCAGTGCAGGGATGTCACGATTGCCGACGTTTTCGAGTTGTGTAGATATCAATGATTCACAGACGCGAGTTTGTTCGTGCCTGCTGCCAACTGGGGCTTCAGGTAGGTCTCTGGCTTGGCGTTGGTCTTGCTGATGGAAGGCCGGGCGCTGTTCTGTGCGATGAATGTTTGGAAGTCAGCATCGGAGCGATAGAACGAGGACTGCTCCGGCCTCTCCAACCAACCGGCTTTGCGAAGGTTCCAGTGGAGCAGCACGAGGTTGTCGCCGAACCGCAGTCCGAGCACCGCCGCCCGCTCGACGTGCAGCCGAGTATGCCGCTGCTCGTCCGCCATGACATCGACCAGGCCGCGACGAAACTCCACCGGAGCTTCAGGAAATTCGACCAGCACTCAGGCCATGACCTCAGAGACGTTGGATGTCGAGTTGCAATTCAAGAAGCTGCCGGACCAAGGGGCGGACGAAGTTTACGACATTTGGTTGTACGACCAGACGCGGGCAGGCAACGAGTTTCCGTCGCGCATCGAAGCGATTCGAGTGACGTTAGCCGCGCGGATTCCGAAGCTGGAGCTGTCGCCGAGAGAATTCGTGCGGTCGTTTCGCAATCTTCAGGGGCTGACCGATCGAGACGGCTTACAGTTCGGCGAGTGGCTGCACCAGTGGCTGTTTCGCGAGCTGGATGGTTCGGCGTTTGAACTGCATCAGGGGAGTCGCATCGGTTTGCTGTGGGCCAATCCGCAGAACGACGGTTCGCGACTCTCGGACAAGTTGTTTGAGCAGCATGAATCGGACATCGCTTCGCAAGGTCAGACGCTGCGGTTCGAGGTGCTGCCGCATCGGCGTGAAGCGACTCGGCAGACGCTGCGCGAACTCACGACCGCTCACCGCCAGCCAGGGCCGGCGTTGGACGTGTTGTCGATCGTGGCGCATGGGTCACCGGGGAAGCTGTGGCTGCATCAGCAGGGACATGCCGACTATCCACCCGGTGTTTGACGCTGACGGGATTGCCGGGAACGGGCAAGAGCGAACTGGCGCGTGAGTTGATCGCACGCTTGGCTCAGCTCCCGACCGGTGGACCGCGTCCGGTGGACGACGCGGTCTGGGAGGGACTGACCGCGATGCGCAGCGCGACCGACGTGCGGAGCCGCATCGCCGCCTTGCTGGAACTCCAGGAGGCCGACACCGATGAACTGCTCGCGCGGCAGTTGAAGTCGCGCCGCTCGTTGCTGGTGCTCGACAATGCGGAAGATGTGCTGGTGGCGGATCGCCTTGGCTTTCGGCGTCTGTTGGAAATCGTGCTCCGCGACGCGTCCGGCGTGCGCGTGCTGCTGACCAGCCGGCAGACGCTGGGTGATCTGGAGGGGATCGTCACGCGCGAACGGCGTGTGGACTTGCTGCCGGCTCCGCATGATCGCGAGGCGTTCCTGTCGGCGGCAGGCGAGCGTTTGAGTGCCGCCGAGCGGGAGACGGAGGAACTGACTCAACTGGTGCGGACGGATCGGTTGCGCGAGGCGGAGGCGAACTACGCCGCGGCGCTCCCGATCTATCGCCAGATCGAAGCTCGGCTGGGCGAGGCCAACACGCTCAAAGCGCTGGGGAATCTGTCGGTGGCGGATGGGCTGCCGCGGCGCGGGTTCAATGAATTGCTGAGTGCGATCCCGCTCTATGAAGCGATCGAATCGCCGCTTGGGTAAGCGGGCACGTTCGATTACCTGAGCCGCGCTGCGCTGGCCGCCGCCGAACCGGCGCGAGCGGTGAGGTTGGCGAATGTCGCCTGGGATCGCCAAGCACAACTCGAAGACCACTACGGCCAAGCGTTGGCCTTGCAGGATCTCGGACAAGCCCTCGCCGCCGGTGAGGACGCAGCCACTCTGGCCGCGTTCTATCTAGTGCCTCAGTTCGTAGTTGATCTGCCATCACAACGCGAGTTTAGCCAGTTCAACTTTTGCGAGTCGGTTCGGACGGCGGTGGGGCGGGCAGAACGGAACGACTGACGAACGAGAGACGGGCTTTCCCGTATAGGTCCAGTCGAATGGGTGAGCCATCGGCTCGTTGAAGTATTTCAAAAAATGGGCC
>JBJXEX010000195.1:0-10999 GCA_046156195.1 Planctomycetaceae bacterium
TCGGTCGGTCGGAGTACCTTGAAATCCGGGGGGGGGAGGGTTGCGGCAGCAGGGCGGTCTGGATGGCCGGGGTTTGAGCGCAGGCTTCATAAGCCTGGGGTCGTGGGTTCGAGTCCCACTCTCGCTATTTTCGCGGTGTTTTCCGCTCTTTGAAGGGAAGGAAACCATGCCATGCCATGCCAGAATCGCGGGAATGTTTTCAAAGCATCTTGGATCGGCACCCCGACGTAATGAGCCAGGACTCTCTTCGCTTCAACGTCACGAGTGAAAAACTCATCGGCCGGCGGCGGTTTGCCGGCGACGGAAAGTTCGATGTGGAAACCGCACTCGTCGATGATCGCTTTCATGCGGCGAAACGTACCAGCCCAACACACGAACGCAATTGAAATGACCGGAAAATGGCGACGAAAGATTGGAAGTTGATTCAGACGATTGGCGTGGTCGGGTGCGTGGCGGTGATCCCACTTGGGTTCGCGATCGACAACCTCGCGATCGCCACGGCAATTGGCGTCGTCTCGGTCTCTATGTATGCGATCGGACGCTTCGCTGTTTGGTTTGTCAAAGACTGATCGGAATTGAAACTTGTTTCGACACGTCGCATACTTCAAGGAGCATGAAACCCATGACAAAACAAGAATTGCGAACAATCATCTCGACCAACATGCGTCAGCGAAGACTCGCCGCGCGCATGAATCAGGCTGATTTGGCGAAGGCGTGCCAGACGCGCCAAGCCCAAATATCGCTGCTGGAGAGCGGCAAAGCGCAATTCGACGATGAGATTCTCGTGCTGCTGGGCGACGCGCTGGGAGTTCATCCAGCTTCACTGATGATGGAGCCGGCAATAACCTCTCAGCAGAAGACTCTAAAAATCAACGCTTGACTTATTTAACCAATCGAATATCTTCCCCGCCCGCGACGGACGGGGAAGTCAATCAATGGCCCCGGTGCTGAGTTGCCTGTTCGTCGCGGAATGGCAATCGGCATCGGGGCTTTTTCGTTTTCTGTCCGGCTCAAGACGCATGAGCCGGCCAGAACAACGAAGGCAGTGACGGTTGGTCAATTTGAGTGAGCGGCGGACTAGGAGTTGTCCGAAACGTGCGTGCAAATGAGTGGCTTGGAATGGAGCGTGTGGCATGGTAGGGGAGCAGGATCGCATGGACGTCTGCCGATGCCAGGAGGGTTGCTCGCCACCCACCCTGGAGACACACGATGTCAACAGTTGCTCAGAGTCAGTCCAACGAGCCGCAGACGTTGCGGCTGTTCGATCCGTCAGCGTCCTCGCCGGAGTCCTGTTCGAGATTGATCTTGCCCGCGGATCAATTGGCCAACTCGGTCTGCGAAAACCAACACAGGCTATCAGAGCCTGTGTTGGTTTTGGGCGACCCACCCCAAAACAAGGGGTCGGAGCCGACGGATCAAGAGCTGTACGAGCAGTGGAATTCCGAGGCGCTCGCCGCGACGCGGTACAAGCCGAAACTGGTGCCAGCGGAGCTGCGGGCGGAGTATGCGGCGAAGACGTCGCTGCCGGCTTTTTACCGCGATTGCGTGAGCGGTCGATGGGAAGTGGTGCGGCGAGACGTGAAGGATGCGACGCACCAGAAGGATCGTCAGCAGCTCAATCGGTGGGCTTGGGGGACTCGACCGGCGACGTGGCCGGAGGGGCGAGCGTGGGAGGGGCCATCGCTGGCCGTGATCGAGGCCAGCAATTCGGTGCTGATGGACGAATTTGTTCACAGGCTCGAATTGTCCTCTCCCGAGTCGGCGGACAAGCCGCTTTCGGCGGCGACGATTCACACGACTTGGGGGCCGTTGAGGACGATTCTCAAGCACGCGGTGTCGATGCGGGCGATCAGCCGCTTCCCGGATCCCTCTGGATTGCCGGAGAAGGAAGTCGAAGCTCGGCCGTACACGATCGAAGAGATCGAGCGGTTGTGGTTGCTGCTGTCGGGGCAACCTTTGCAGCAGGTCGCGTTAGTGGTCTCGGTGAATTGTGGACTAAGACCGATCGACCTGTTCACCTTGCCGCGGGATGCGCTGGTGCAAGATGCAATCGGCCGCTGGACGCTCCGATTCAAAGCTCGCAAGACAAGCAAGAAGCATTGGTTGCCGCTGGCCCCTGTGACGGTGAGAGCATTGCGGCGCGCGGCAGAGATCGCAGATCGCGGTACTTTGCCAACGATGGAATCGGCTTGGTTCTTTCCGGGCTTGTCGAATCCCTCGGCCGCCGAGCCGGAGGATTCATACGCGGCCCGGAACAGAGCCAAGATCACGAGAGTGATTTGGGACGCGGCCGGGTTGGAGGAGGTCGAGCGGCCCTGGCAATCCGGTCGCTCGACCTGCGCGTCTCGTCTTTCAGCGTTGAATCGGGATGCCGGGAAGTTTCTGCTCGGCACGAGCAGCCCAGACGTGTTCACGACACACTACGCGCCGGCTCGTCCGGATTTTTGGGACGCTGTGAACAATGTTCCACAGCCGGAGTGTTTTTTGCGGACTTTTGCTTCGTCGTGAGGGGTCCGAAAAACGAAGGGCCGTTTTTTCGAGGGTCCGTTCGCAGGCCAAGGGGCGGGTCTTTTGTTTTGTGTTCGGCCGGCAATATCCAGCAGACTCTGAACGGGTTGATCAAGTCGGCGACAGCCGATCATGCTGTAACCACCGCTGAGCGTATGAGTCGCGCAGGGGGACTGCTGCTCTGTTGCCGGCCATCTTCCACCTCGCGGACGGGCGAGCTGTCCCCGCTCACTCCGAGCCTGTCCGTGTCTCGGCTGCTCGCGGTGTTTTGTCGCAAATGCCGCGAGCGGTTTTCGTCTCCGTGCTGTTCGCGGCTTGTGGCCGCGGACTTCGCTCGCGCGTGGTTTTTGTTTCCGGGTTATGTCCGAGCCACGCGCGAGTTTTGGTTGGTTCTGTCGCAAGGATTGCGCCAGTCTGTTCGGCCGGGCCGCACTCACTCACAACGTGAGAACAAGGACGCACGCGGCTCGGCCGATTTTTATCGGCAATGATGTTTTCTCGACTCGAAAGGAATCGAAGATGTTTGTGTTGTCACGCAAGGTTGGTGAGCGAATTGTGATCGGCGAGCACGTCGAGGTCACGGTGGTGCGGATCGGTCCCAACTCGGTGCGATTGGGCATTCAGGCTCCGAAGTACATGATCGTCCTTCGCGAAGAACTCGGAGAGCAGGTCTCTGCGGACTACCACGAGGTCGATTTGCCGCTGGATGGTGTTATCGTGCCGGCGCTGTTCAACGGTTGCGGCGACTGCCGCGAGCCGGCTCTCGATTGCAACTGCGTTGTCGCGGATGCGTAGCAGGGAACCACATCATGAAACAGCGTGCTCCTAGGACGATCGACGAAGCGCAGAAGTTCCTTGAAGGGATGTTGCGGCGCGACGAGTCATTCCATCTAACGATGGACCTCAGCGTCAGCCTGTACGCAAGTCGCGTTTCGCGCGGCGAGTCGTTTGCGCTGTGCTGGTTCGATAGCGGATCGAAGATGCACGATTTTCGGTCGCACTCGATCACGCTGCTGTTGCAAGAGTTTGTCGCGTGGAAGTCGCTAATTGAGCGGCCTCTGACGCCGGCGAAAGCCCATGTCGGCGTGAAGCCGATCAAGCGGCTGGAGCACAAAGAGCCGGTCTCGTTGTGCGGGGAGGATCCCCAATGAAACGGCTCTCGCTGAAGAGACTGGATCGCCGCATTCGACCGCTGCACGCGCGCGGGTTGAACGACGCGAGCATCGCGGAGAAGCTCGGTTGCCGCCGCCGTGACGTTTGCACTCGTCGAAGGGCGATGGGGCTGGCGGTGAATTACGAGAGCTGGTGCTGGCGTGTGACTCCGGTGCGAGGTCACGATCGGATGCTGCGTGCGATGTACGCGGCGGGCAAGTTCGATTTGGAGATCGCGCGAGCGATCGGAGTCGGCAAGCGGAGCGTGTCGCTGCGACGCGCGGAGTTGGGGTTGCCGACGCTGGATCGCTGCAGTCCGTGCCGCAAGTTGGCGGGACACGACGTGACGATTCGCCGGCTGCTGAAGCGTGGTTGGAGCGATTCGGAGATCGGGGCCGAGATTGGATCGCATCAGCGTGACGTCGGAGCGAGGCGCAAATTCCTCGGCTTGCCCGCGAGCGGCAACAACGCCCGGCGACGCGCGAAGGTCGCGATTAAGACGCGCGAGCAGATGCGCCTGATGGGGCTGCCGTCGATGGCTTATTTGCGGATCGAGTCGTTCAAGAAATTTGCACGCGATCGGGGTTGGCCGGAAGAGGTCGCACCGCGCGCGGTACAGATTTTGGAAGTGTTGTTTGAGCGGGGGCTGATGACCCGCCGGCAGATCGTGGTCGCGATCGGAATGAACGTCGATCGACCGCAGAAGAATTGGCTGTTCGATAGCAAGAATCAGACCTCCTATCTGGCAACGCTCATGCGGTTGGGTCTGGTGGCACGTTCGCCTCGATTGGTTGTGCCGGGCACGTTGCCCGGCAAGCGAAAGATGGTTGGGCGTGGGATCTATTTCTACGGCCTCTCGGCCGAGGCCCGAACTCGAAAGGAACTCTGGAATGACGCGCAGATACTCAGCGCTGGCGGTCAGCTCGTTGCCGCCGCCGACGATCCACAGCGGAATCGCGCGACTGGCAAAGGTCGCGGCGGACAAGATCACAGACGACGACTTGGGGGAGATTATCGACGCCTTCAAAGCCAAGGCGAAGGCCGGGCATGAAGGGGCGGCGAGGTTTTTGATCGACCATGTTTTGGGGGCGAAGTACACGCCGACGGCGGTGACAGTCAATCACTTCCACGGCGACGACGAAAAGGAGACGCATGTGGTTTTCGGTGATGAGGCGACCGACGAAACGCCGCTGAGTCGCGTGTCGATCTATCTCAGCACCGCCGGCCAAGCGACGCCGAAATTGATTGCCGCGGAGACAGGCATCTCCGAGACCGAGGTCGTCCGGGTGTTGGATGACCATCCTGAAAGGTTTTACGTCAGCGGCGCGAAGTACACATTAGCCAAGTGAGTTCTGCGATGACTCAGGTCGTGTTTGCAACTTTGTTGGGGCAGGTCGCTCGGTCGCGAGCGGCTTTGCCTGGGCATCGGTCTCCGGAGCCGACGGCGTTCGTCGGTGACGAGCTGGCGGCGTGGCGTGAGTCGTTCAGACAAGAGGCGGGGTTGGTTGCTTCAGCTCCACATTACGAGGTGGACTCGGCAGCAGTGCCGGGTGGTTGCTTGCCTGTACCTACATGGAAGCCAACCGCCGGAGAGGACCGCGTGAGTAGACTGGCCAGCGAAAACGCGGACACCCCCGCCTCTTGTCGGATCTACGAGATCACAATTGAAATGCAGTTGGCCTCAGCTTTTGAGGCCGGCCAGCGGTGTGCTCGTGAGACGTCGCGAGTGATCGAGAACCCGTGGCGATCGGACTGTCCGCATCATGCCGCTTGGCAAAAAGGCTTCGATGGAAAGGAGTACGAGTCATGCCCGATGGCGATGGCGAATCCGATGACGACGAACCAGAGGATGACCTCGGAGCAGACGACCGCGACTACGCACCCGATTGATCTCGTCGCGATCGACTTCCTTAACTTGCTGGTCCGATGCTTTCACGTTGGCCAGCCGAGTGACGTGCATGGTGTGCGCGGGTTGCTGACGTGCGTGGCGAAGATCATTCGGACGCTCAAGCCGGGGCGATTGGTCTTCGCGGCCGACGGGGGGTATTTACACCGCACGCAGATCCTCGCGACGTACAAGGCTCACCGGCCGCCTAAGCCACCGGAGTTGGTCGCTCAGATCGAATTGGCTGAGACTGCGATCGCGGCGATAGGCTGGCCACTGATTCGTGTGGTCGGCTTCGAGGCCGACGACGTGTTGGCTTCGATCGTAGTCCGGTCGCTCCGCGACCGGGAATCCGAGTCACGGAATGACTCGGCTACGGTGATCGTCTCGACCGACAAAGACTTGTTGCAGCTTCTGCCGCGTTGTCGTGTGTGGAATCCGTTCGGCGATGCCGGCGGTTGGCAGACGGCCGACAGCGTGCGGGAGAAATTCGGCTGCGAGCTGCACCAGCTCGGCGACTGGCTGGCTCTGGTGGGTGACAGCAGTGATGGCATCCCCGGCGCGGCCGGCATCGGAGAGAAGACGGCCACGAAGCTGCTGGCCGAGTTCGGCGACATCGAGACGGCGGTCGCTCAATCTGCGATGGGGAAGATTCCGGGAGCACTGGGCAAGAAGCTGAAGTCGGCGGAGTGCTGGTCGCAGATCGAACAGTCTCGCAAGCTGCTTTCGCTGGTGGAAACGCTGCCCGTGTGCGAGTCGATGGAAAAGTGTGCGGACATCGAACAGCCGCGAGTCGGGTGGGAATCTCGTCTTCAGTCGCTGCGGTTGTTCGGTGCGATCAAGCCGTTGGCTGAGGCATTCGAGTCGCTGTCGGGCGAGCGAAGTCCTGGTTCACTGACTTCGACTGGCTCGTCGCCAGTTCCGACAGCGACTCGACCGCCTCGGCTTTTGGAGAAGTGTTTGTTTTGAGCCGCAAGGCGCTAGCCGCGGGTTGCCTTGATCGACCCGCGGCTAGCGCCTTGCGGCTCACAGTGGTGATCGGATCACAGGAGGATCTCATGTCGAAGGTCGTCTGTCAGAACTGCGGGGCGTGCCTGTACGAGTCGCGGAATCGGCGTGTGGCGAAAGGCAAGCGGTTTTGGCGACACGCCGCACGGACACTTTGTTCGCAGGCGGTGCCTTTGCACCGCGAGACAGCACGTCGTGCGTGGATGGCGTTCGTGCGGTAGAGCGATCACTCACTCGCACGCGAGACGCGGGCGACAAAAGGAATTCACAGCATGGATGCGAGACCTAGTCCCGATCAGTACGGCCTTGATTTTACGTCGCGGCAGAATGAGCTGATCGCTCTGGTGTCGGGGCTAAGCCGGGTGCCGTTGATGATTGACGGGAAACGGTTGTCGATGGGGCGGGTGTACGGCGTGATTGATCTGCTGAAGAGACTGTTCTGCCTGGTGCCGCATGGCGAGCCGATTGGACGCGATCGGGTTGCCGTGGTGGCGCAGGTGCCTTACCTCGGCCAGAGGATGACTTCGTTTCGCTGTGTGGCCGAACGGACGGTGCGTGATTGGTCGCGTGATGCTCGTGCGCTGGGTCTTGTGGAGGTCAATTACAGATCTCACGAGCTGGGTGGCAGGCATTGGAATGAGTGGTCGGTGAGGCTCGATGTGCTGCGTGATTTGGGCGGCAGCGGGCGGCAGCGGGCGGCAATGGTTGCCGACCCTCTTATACGGGTATTTAATTCGGGAAATGAAATGAACTCCCGGCCCGGCCCGGTTTGCGCCGGCCCGGCCCGGTCGAATTTTGATTCTCTTCCAGACTGGCGGGAGCTGTTGCCGATTCGAGACGCGATCGTTGATCCGATCTCGGACGAACAGCTCGCCAATCTGTCGGCTTGCCAGCGAGCCTGGCTCGCTGGCAAGCGGGCGTTCGAGCCACTGACGGAAAGGTGGCTCAGTCACGAGAGCGATTTGGAATTCTGGCACCGCTGGCAGCTTCGGAATGATCCAGTGGTCGGTGCCACGCAGGCCCATTTCGCGCTCGTTCTGGCGACGGCACGGCACGCCGTCGCGTTTCCGAAGGCGCGGCTCAAACGGAACCGAGTCGCGCTCTTCGTCGGGTTGATCGCAAAACGAAATTGGGAGCCGGTGCGTAGCCGGCTCGAAGGAGTGTTGCACGACATGCTCGTCCCAACTTGAGATTGGCTGAGGGCCAAATGAGAACCATCAAAATCCTGTTCGGCGGTTTGGGGGACGCGATGAAACTTTCTGAGTGGCTGAAAACTCTCGATGGCCAACAGGTCCGATACACGCGACGCTTCTGCGGGAATGTGGAGCGGCAACATGGGCCGGACCCTGAAGACAGACCGCATGAGCAACACGTCTTCACAGTCAAGGCCAGCGATGTTCGCCGGACGAGCGAAAAGGATTGGATGGTCACGACTGGTAAAGGGATTCTCTGTTACGACCGAGACCCGGAGCGGAATGGAACGATGGCCAGAATTATGCAAGACGCTCCGAGCGGAAACATCTTCTGCGACACGTTCGAGCTTGAGGTCTCGGCGGCGATTCGCGGGGTGTCCGGCCGCTTCAAGCCGGAGAATCCTGACGAGTTGGAAGTTGCGAGACAGTTGGAAGCGGCGGTCTGATTTGTCCGCCGAACGTCAAAGTTATGCCTTTTTTTGCAGTTGGTCGAGAATGCCGAACGCGATCCGGTACGAAAGCGCGAGTCTACGCACTCGACGGCGAGCACAGCGGAAAGGCGATTCATGGGGCTGTTCTCACGACGGCACTGGGCTGGCATTCGTTCGTGTGGGGTGCGGACGACATAGGTAACGCGGCGGCGGAGAACGACATGGAAGACACAAAAGACGACCAACCGCCGCTCGCGTTGACCGACTTGTTGGGCCGTTTGTCCGTCATGCGGTTGCGTGCGAGGAATTGCCTTCGATCAGCAGCTGACACTTCAGGTGTTCGACGGGCGTTGAAGGATGTCGGCGAGTTGTGCCAAGTGATCGAGTTGCTGGAAGAAAGCCGGTCTCGGTGGGTGCGTGCGGCAACCACTCAGTTTGAGATGATCCAGAATCCATCCAACGGAGATGTGGGAAGGGCGATCGCGGTAGTCGGAAGGGCCGGATTGTACGATCAAGAGAAACTTGGGCTTCATGTTACAGAGTGAGGCCCAACGCTTGGTTTTGCTGCGGTGAATGAGGAACGACATGGAGGCCACGATGACGCTCGAACAACCAGACACCCCGCAGCAACAACCATTTGTTATGCCGCTGCTTCTGGGTAGTGATGAAGAGCGGAGAGTGTTTCCGAAGACGGTCGCAATCCCATTGGACCGCAACGACCAGGCGATCAGAAACCACGGACAGACGCTGGTCCGGTTGCGACAACGCGGCGGGCTTGGGCCGTGCGAGGCCATCGCGTTGATGCGGAAACAGTATTGGACGCAGATGCAGCGGGATGAGATCTGCGATTGGTTCACGCGGTACGGTTGGTGGCCTGAGTGTCAGGCATAACGTCAAAGGTAACTGGGCGGCGGCGAGAGACTTTCCTATGCAAACCACGCTTGATCCGCCGCTCCAGTTGACCGACTTGTTCTGCGGCTCTTTGTTTTCGGGCGCTGGTGGCATGGATTTGGGCTTGGAACGAGCGGGCTTCAAGTTGAAGTGGCAGGTTGAAATTGACCCATTTGCACGACGAGTACTTGAGCGACATTGGCCAACCGTGCGACGTTGGGACGACGTGCGAACGTGGCCCCAGCCAGACACCGAGCGAGTTGACTTGCTGTGTGGAGGATTCCCCTGCACGGACATTTCGAGCGCAGGCGCAAAGGCCGGCATCGAGGGCGAGTTCAGTGGACTATGGTTTGAATATGCGAGAATCATTCGTAAACTTCGACCGCGATTCGTGCTCGTGGAAAACGTCGCAGACCTGCTTGTTCGGGGGATTGACCGAGTTCTCGGAGACCTGGCCAAATGCGGGTATCATGCTGGATGGCGCGTGTTCTCGAGTTGCGAGTTCGGCTTCCCATTTATGCGACGACGGCTGTTCCTATTTGCCTGCACCGACATCGACCGCGAATCAGTTGGCACCATCCATGAGAAAGTGGCCGGGGTGTCGGCGGCTTCAAGAGCTGATTGGGACCGGGCGATTCGACAGGTGGCCCGAAACGATGGAATTGATGATGGGGTTTCCGGTGGGATGGACCGCCGGTGTCATGTGATCGGCAATGCAGTTGTGCCGAGGATCGCTGAGTGGATCGGCAGACGAATTGCAGCGGTGTCTTAGCCGCAGAACGACCACAGGTAAGCCGGGGCGGCGCACCCGACTCACCACTTCAAACCGCGCCGATGCCGCCCTCGGCTTGACCGGCTGGTTCTGCGGCGAACGGGAGACTTCCATGAACTACACGAGCAAACTAACGGCTGGGAAAACCGGCTGGCTGATTCGAGAAAACAAAGTCGTATCGTTGTCGATCGGCAGCGTTACCATCAAGGCCGTTGCCAACGAAGACGGATCACCGTCCCACACGTCCGTCGAATACGGGTTTCGGATGTGTGACCAGCTTGGAAAGTTTAAGAACTGGGAAGAACATCCCGAGAGCGACGTGTTTGGCTCAAAGGACGAACTGCTTAAATCGTTGTAGTTTCCGCAGAACGCAAAGGTAACGCGGCGGGCGTGTGTTGCCTCAATTTTGTAACCCGCGAGATCGCCCGCTCGCGTTGACCGCCTTGTTCGCTTGCCTTTGGCGAGTGAGCGACGAATCCCATCGTTACAGGGTTGCCGGAGCTTGAGATCGACGGCGGAAAATAGTCTTCTCGGAGGTTGGCTTCCTTGTCCTCAGAAACAGTCCCATGCCGACTAAAGCCGAGTCGGGTTGATCGTCGGTGTTGATGGCGAAACACTCCACTCACGAGGTGGACTTCGGATGGTCTGAAGCTGCCGAAAGGCGGAAGTCCCGTTCGATTCGGGAACTGATAGCGGGTTCGAGTCCCGCACGATCAATTGTTGCAAGCGAACGCCAGCGGTAAGCAGGTTGCCGCGTATCGGCCTGCAAGTTCAAAAACCGTCGTCGGCAACTCTGCTTCACCGCATTGTTCGCTGCGTTTATGGGGGATGGTATGGCATATCTTGGAACAGTCGAAGTGTTTCGGTGTGATTATTGTGGGTGTCAGGCGACCGTGAAAAGCGGTATGCCGGATGGTTGGATGTGGGTGAAGAATGGCATGGGAAAGCCGATAGGACATGCGTGCTCATTGTGTCAGGATGAAGTGCCAAAGGAAAAACTCAGGCCAGCGGGGTCACTTACTTGAGTGAGCAGCGAACGTTCAGGATAACCCGCCCGCCAGACCGGAGTAAAAGCCATGAGCAACACGCAAGACGAACGAACGCCACTTGATGCGGGTCGGGTTGATCCGCTGGTTCGGCGGTTGCCGGATTACGATGG
>JBJXEX010000421.1:0-4121 GCA_046156195.1 Planctomycetaceae bacterium
AATTGGCCGCTCGGCCAATTCCGAATTCCGAAGTGCCTGACCCCTGTCGGTGCTGACGGTGAAGACCGCTGCTTGCGTGGTCTGAGCGCGCGGCGGCGAGATCGGCGTCGAGTCGGGCTTGGGAGCTTTGCGTTTCGAGCTAGTCGGTTTTTCCAACGGACGATCGGCTGTCGGTGGATTGGCAGTTCGCGGCGGGCGAATGGTCTCGCGCGACGATGCGGGTTCGCTGGTGCTCGGCGTGGCGGACGGGACACGTTGATCTCGAACCGGCTGCGAGTTCGACGGGACGATGATGATCGGGTTCGAATTCTTCGCTCCCCAGAATTGTTTGAGCATCAGCGAGAACTCTTCGGGGTCTCGGCCGCCGAGCGGAATGGTTCGCAGCGTTCCCTTCTGAGGTTCGCCCTTCAGTGCGTTCGGGTCCATTTGCGTGAGCAGCAATTTGATCTGATTCACTTGATCGTTGGTGCCTCGCACGATCAGGCCGTAGCCGGTCGGAAGCGGCGTCAGACTGGGAGCGGCGTCTTTCTCGGCGGCAAACAACGCCTGCAACGTCGCGACCGCCGTCAGCGAATCGATCCGGCCGGTCGAGACCACGGCGACCGAGATGCCGCCGACTCCTTCGCCATCGAGCTGCTTGACCATGCGTTCGATCTGCTCGTGCTGAGTCGGCGTCGCGTAAACGTGGATTCGCCGAGCACGGCCATCTTCATTCACAACACAACCGGGGAAGAGGACATTGAGCGTCTTCGCGACTTCCTGAGCATCGGCCGTCTTGACTGAGTAGACATGCAGAAACGGCTCACGGCTGCGTGGGCGGCGTGTCGAGCCGGGAAGCTCTTCGACGTCGATGGTCTTGAGCAGCTCGTCGATGATTTTGTGTTCGCCCGGATTGGCGGTGATCAACAGCCGATTGGTTCGTTCGTCCGAACTGATTTGCACCTTGGGCTTGGTGGTCGTGGGGATGGGAGCAATCGGCCGGCCGTCTTTATCACGGAGTTCCCCGCCGCGACCGTCGCTACTACTGGAGTACCGCGACCGTGTCCCTTCCGCGACCGATTCGACACCGCGTGGTAGGCCGAAAATCGCGCGGACTTTGTCTTCCGCTTCCAGCGCGTCGATGTGCTTCACATCGTAAGACTTGAAACTGATGTCGGACGGAGCGGCTCCCAGTCCGACGAGCAAGTCGTAGATGTTCTGCAAATTGGAACCGATGTCCGTGACGCTGATCGCGCTGGACCGCTTCAGCGCGACGACCGAACCCTGCGGGCCAATCAGTTCCTTGGCTTCCTCGGCCGCCTCTTCGGCGGTGATGTTCTCGACGCGAATGACGATCGTCATCAACTCGTTGTGTCCACGTTTGGCTAAGTCTCCGACCTTCACTTTCGGGACCAGATTGGGCGGGATCTTGTCGTCGATGTTGACGACCACCAGGAATTGATCGCGGCGGACGAGCACATAGCCTTTTTGCAGCAGATACCCGTTGATGACATCCAATGCCTCGGTCGCCGTGTACTCTTTGTCATCGAAGTAATTGAATGTTCCCGGCGGCACGACATTGAGGTCGAGCGTCAGCCCCGCGAGTTCCGCGAAGGTCTTGAGCACGTCGGCCCACGGTGCGTGCCGGAAGTTGAACGAGATCTTTTCGGGCTTCGGAGGTTCGGCCTTGTTGGACTCCCCCTCGGCGGGTTTTTCAGCTTTGAGCGTGGCCGTGAGCGCCGCAGACTTCGCCGAGGCATATTCATCTGCGGACTTCCCGAAGGAGACGACCGGCTTACGCGGCTTGTCGTCGCCGATCGCCTGACTGACAGCCGCCTCCGGGTTTTGAGCGGGGGCCGTCGAACGTGTGGGTCGCGAGGTACTCTCCGTCGAACCAGAGGCAGGACGACTGGTCTCTGCGGCGGCGACTGGCTCCGGCCCTTTCATCGCCGTCCATTGCACGCGCTGAGCATCGGTCAGAATGGCGAGTCGCTTCTCTTCAAACTCTTTGCGCAGCTCTTCGCCTTTGGTTCTCATCTCTTCAAAGCCGCTTCGTCCGCCGGCTTCTCGGAGCTTCTCCATCATTTCGGTGCGCCGTTTGGCGAGTTCCTCGGAGACGACCTTCAGCTTTTCCAGTTGCTCTTCGGTGAGCTTCAACTCGTCGGCGATATCGCTGTCCGCCAGCGAACTGATCCCGCGCGACTGAACAGCCAATTGCCGATAGCGGGTGAACTGTTCGGCGGACAACACCTGCTTGAGTTCCACGTCGGCTTTATTGCGTTGCTCTTCGACGATCTTGGCGATGTCGGCCAGCAGAGCGGTTCGCTCTTCTTCGGAGGCATCCCGCATCTTGCCGCCGAGGTCGCGGATGCGCGTGTCTTCGCGATGCTTGTCGCTGATCTCGCGAATTTTGGTTTTCTGCTCGTCGGTCAGCTTCAGTTCTTCCGCGTTGGACTCACGGAGCAGGAGACCCAGCGTTGAACCCCCTCCGCCTCCGCCGCCAAATCCAAAACCGCCGCCTGGTCCACCGCCGCCGCGGTTTCCGCCTCCGGGCCGCTGAGCCATCGCAAACGGCGAACTCAACAGCGAGGCGATCATGGCCAACGCGAACGCCGATCGGTTCAGCGAGGATTTCATAGCGATGCTCTCTGGCGGGAAGTGAGGCAGACGCCGACCGCAATTCGGCGGGAAGCGGGCGGATGCTACCTGCGTCAAGAATTGGAACTCAAGAAGCCGTTAGATTCCCCGGCGGGAGGCGGGGCTTTGCGGTGACAATGTCTCCTGTCACGATCGGTCGGCATTTCCCGCCGAGGACTGCTTGGAATCTTCGTGACGAACCGGCAAATTCGACCGATCGCGGTAGTCGGTTCGGTCGTGAGGCATGGGAGGCTGACCGCGACCAAATCACATCGGCATCTCGCGTCCGAGTCGATAGAAGGCTCGGTCGCCGAAGTCGGCTCAGTTCGAGGAAAGTTTGACGATGAATCACCGGGATGAATCGCACGTCGTAGCCACGTTCGCCAGAACGCGGGCTTCGACACCCCGCGTTCTGGCGAACGCGGCTACTCAATTCGGCATCCCGCGCGCGATCCTCGCGCTGGGCCTGCTCGCGGGACTCTGCTCAACGGCAACCGCTCAGGGCTTTCGCGGCGGTGGGCCTCCCGGCGGCTTTCCCTCGCCCGAAGATTCCTTCCGCCGCATGGACCGAAATCAAAACGGTCAGATCGATCCCGACGAACTGGGTTTCATGCGCGACATGTACTCGCGAGCCGGCCTGGATGTCTCGCGGCCCATCAGTCAGCAAGAGTTCATTCAAGGCTCAATGAAGATTCGGGAGCAGTTTGAACAAGCCCGTGCCAGCGGCGACTACTCGCAGTTTCGACGCCCTGAAAGTAGCAGCGGCAGCCCACCTCCGAGCACTTCATCCCGATCGGAATCCGATCGCGGTGAAAGTCGGCGTTCCGAGGAGCCGAGTCGCGATGACCGCCGCGATGACCGCGATCGTGACCGTGATCGAGGCCGCGATGATCGTCGGGATTCGTCCTCATCGGGCAAGTCCTCCAAGAAGTCTGCGAAACCCAAGGCGCGGATCACTCAGGAGCTCCCTGCGGAGTATCGCGCGAAGGACTCAAACGGTGACGGCCAGATCGGCTTGTACGAGTGGGACCGCAAGGCGTTCGCTCAGTTTTATAGTTTGGATCGCAACGGCGATGGTCTGCTCACGCCGGAGGAATTGATCGCCGCGACAAAGAAGAGTTCCTCCAGCGACAAGTCCTCCTCGAAGTCCAGCGAAGCGGTGGCGACGGCTCCGTCATCAGGCACTCCGATCGTTTCCTCCAGCACCAGTGACGCCGCCAAACCGAGCGATTCTCCAACCACCAAATCGGCGAGTTCCTCGGCGTCCACCGAATCGTCAGCCGGGGTCAAATCGTTCGTGAGTCTCGACAACAACCGCGATGGCAAGCTCAGCGAAGAAGAATTTCGTCGCTCACGAACCACACGCGGGAAGTTCGAGAAAGCGAACATCGAACTCAAATTCCCCATCGAGCAAGCTCAGTTCGTTGAGTTGTATAACAAGGCGGACGCTCAATAGATCAGGGGTCAGGCACTTCGGAAATTCGGAATTGGCCTTGGCCAATTCC
>JBJXEX010000208.1:0-21376 GCA_046156195.1 Planctomycetaceae bacterium
TCGAACGCCAGTTGTTAGCCGAGCAACGTGTCACCGAAGCGGCTGCTCAGACCACCGCCTTGTCGCCTCGTGAGAGCACCGGTGGAAGTCGTGCGCGCGGTGTCGGCCACGCGGGATCCCACTCCAGGAAACAGCGCGACTCGTGAAACCCGTTTCATCGCCATTCGCGAGCAACTGCAACAGCGTGATGACGAACCAAGCCCCTCACGGTCGCGGACCTCCTCCCGTTTCGAGACGCAACTCCTCCCGCTTGCCAAGTGGCGGCATTCGCTCGTCGGGCGTTAATGCGTCGCGCCCGATCCACCAAGCGACGCCCCTCGCTCCTGACTGAGCTTGAAACTCGCTACAAGAACTCGACATAGCTCCCATGCGGTCTGTTGAAAAATAAAGCACAAGCGTTGCAGGGATCACGTCAAATTGGCCAGCGAACTCCACTGCGGGAAACTCGCCCTCAAACCGTGCCACTGAAAAACCCGAAGTTTCACAAAAAAAGCTCCACGGTTACCCGTGGAGCAGATCATCGACGTTCGGCAGCTATCGCTCGGTACTCAACATAAAGTCTTTCAACTCGATTGGCGGCCTCGGTTGCGGTCGACATGGCGTGCGAGGCACGGTCCCACTCCCACACCACCAGTTGTTCGATCTCCTGACTAAGTTTCGCGGTGAAATAACACCTCACTCTGAGAGTCAGGACGCAATTGTTCCCGTCTTGAGTTCCCCAATTCAAGAAGAGGAGACGTTGAGATTATCGATGCTTGGCCAACCGAAGAATTCGTTGAAACGCGAGCGACTTTCACTCTGCAAGCGGGGGACAAGTTGGTGTTGATTGAGAATGTTCCGGCGCGCGTCTGCGTTCAAACGGGCGAGCGGCCGTTTGCTCCCGATGTGGTCGAGCGGCTGCGAGAGATTGTCTGGGATCAGAAGTGTCCAGTTCGCGTCATCGAAACATCACGCGGCCATCGTTCGCTGTCAGGGGATTTGTCATGTTGACAGTCGGATGCCCCGGCTTAGCGTCGCCCCATGAATTACTCGCACATCATCACGATTCAACCCGACAAGCGCAGCGGCCAGCCGTGCATTCGTGGGCAGCGTATGACCGTTCAAGACGTGCTGGAGTACCTCGCCTCCGGTATGTCGCCTGACGAGATTCTGGCGGACTTTCCAGACCTGACCGCTGACGACATTCGAGCGTGTCTCGCGTTCGCCGCAGATCAGCTTCGCGTCGCCCCCGTTTCATGAAACTCCTGTTCGACCAAAGCTTGTCGCATCGCTTGGTCGCACAATTGGCCTCCGAGTTCTCCGGTTCGCTGCATGTCCGGAATGGCGTCCGCTGCCGACCCGCTCGTTTGGGATTTCGCCGCGAAACAAGACTTCGTGATCGTCTCGAAAGATACCGACTTCCAGCAGCGTGCCGTGTTGCTGGGCCATCCACCCAAAGTGGTTTGGATTCGATTGGGCAACTGCTCGACCGAGGATGTGTTGGACTTGATCCGCACTCGTCAGCAAGAGCTACTGGCGTTTGAAGCCGATCCGACCGCATCGTTTCTCGAACTGTCGTAGGATGTCATCCGGCCCGTTGTTCCGGGTACTTGATGCGGGTGTGGAAGATGCTGATTAGGGACTTGGTCAGCGATTCTTGGATCAAGTTGATTTCGCTCAACGTGAGCGTGCTCTCCTCGAATTGGCCGTCGAGGAGCTTGTCCATTGTGATGGCTCGGACGAGGCTTTCGATGCGCTTGGGAGTTGGTTCGCTGAGCGTGCGGCTGGCACTTTCAACGGCGTCGGCGAGCATCATGACGCCGGACTCTCGCGACTGCGGTTTCGGGCCGGGATAGCGGAAGCTCGACTCTTCGACTTCGATGCGGTCGGGATGATCTTCGGCCGCTTTCGAGGCGGCGTGATAGAAGTATTGCACCAGCGTCGTGCCGTGATGCTGCTCGATGAAGTTGATCAGCGGACGGGGCAGGCTGTGCTGCTGAGCGAGGTCTACTCCGTCTTTGACATGACCGATGATGATCAGCGTGCTCATCGCGGGGTTCAGTCGCTCGTGCTTGCTGGAGGAACCATCGAGCATGTTCTCGATGAAGTAGCCGGGCTTAAGCATCTTGCCGATGTCGTGGAAGTAGGCTCCGACGCGGACCAGCAAACCGTTCGCTCCGATTCGTTCGGCGGCGGCTTCGGCCAGAGTGGCGACGGTGATCGAGTGGTTGTAGGTGCCGGGTGCTCGGCGGACGAGTTCTTGCAGCAGTGGGTGCGAGACGTGGCTGAGTTCCAGCAGGCTGATGTCGGTCACGATGCCGAACGTCGCTTCGATGAACGGCAAACTGCCGGCAACGATGTAGCCGGAGGCCAGACACCAACCCGCCCCGCGCAGGGAGTGAAGAAGCAACGTGCGATCGCGCCACAGCAGATCGAGCGATTGCGTTTTGATCACCGCCGTGCCGTAGGTGACGAGGAAATAAACGACTCCGCACCAGAAGCCGATCTTGATCAACGCCGACCGAGACGAGACTCGACTGAGTGGCACGATGGCGGTCGCGGCGACGCTCATCAGCACGACGAACTCGCCGGTGTCGGCGACCGATGACAGCGTCAGCAGCAAGCTGAGCGTGAACGCGGTCAACGCCGCGAGGTCTTGGTTGTAAGCGATGGCCAGCACCATCACCGTGACCATCAGCGGGATGATCTCGGCTCGCCACGGATCGACGCTGAGGATACGACCGAGAAACGCCGCCAGCACGATCGCTCCGAGATACACGGCCAGCCCGCTGAGTCGTTCGACCAAGCGCGGTTCGTTGGCGATGAGGTAGTAACCGTTGAGCACCGTCAGAACGAAGATCAGCACGAAAACCGAAACGACACGCAGGATCCGGTCACGCAAGGAGACGCCGCGTTCGACTTGGTCGTACTCGTCGCGAAGCACATCGAGCGTGCTCTCGTCGATCCCTTGGCCGGGAGTGACGAGCACATCTCCCTGGTTGTAGGGATCGGTGACGTTGGCCACTTTGTCGCGTGCTTCGCGCCGCGCGACTTGAGTCTGCGATGGCTCATAACGGAGCGAAACCAGCGACGTCTGTTTCGAGGTCAGCCACCGCTCGAATGACAATTGGATGGCGGACAAACCGGGAAACCGCGGCCAACTCTTGCCGAGCGTTCCTTCCTCACGGAGAAGCTCGGTGAGCAACACCTCCGAGGGGGCGACGGCATCTCTGAAAGCCGCCTCGCGCGACGCCGGATCGTCCAGCGATTGCGGATCGTCCAGCGACTTCAGAATGGCGAGCGATTGGTCCACGCGAATTTTGTTACGGCTCAACTCGAACGGATCGACGATGCCGTAGCGTTGCAGCGGTGCCAGGAAAGACTCGGCTTCGGCGACGAGTTGGGCGATTCGATCCGACATATCCTCCGGCCGCGCGAGGAACTCTTCCGTGGCCATCGGATCGTGTGGGCGGCCGGTGAAGAGGGCCGTTCGCAGCTTGCGAAATTCTTGCTCGCGCATTTCCGGCGGCAGGTCGTCCATCGGCCGGTCGGTCTCGGTCCACAAGCCGAACGCCGAACGAGTGCTCGGCCGCACGGATTCCAACGTCTCCGCTTTCGCAATCTCTTCGAGGTCGGATTTGAATACTTCCAACAGACGGTTCGAGGGATTCGACGTCAGGCGAAAGACAAACGGAACCTGTTCGCTGGCGAGCGCCTTGGCCCGATCGGTTTCCGCCCGATTGATCCGCTTGAACGACACTTGGGCCAGAATGCCATGCGGCTGATGATCCCCCAGCCGAAAAGTAAACGGCGATCGCCAGGCCTCCACCGCGAACAGCAACACGATCATCGCGAACAGGCACACGAAGAACCGCAACAGGACATTGCGATTCGTCAGCGCGTCGGCAATGTGACGCAGCAGCGAATCGTCGCGCAGAGTCGAGACTCGCGCGGTGCGTTTGCGTCGAATGGAAAATGGGCCGAAGAGGAGCATGGTCGATTTTCGATTTTCGATTTTCGATTTTCGATTTTCGATTTTCCGACTGCGGTTCAATCGAAAATCAAAAATCAAAAATCTCCCGTCAATTCTTCCGCCGTTTTGCGACGGGCTGTTGATCGCCGTCGTAGGCTTTGACGATCTCGCCGACCAGCCGATGCCGCACGATGTCTTGCGTGGTCAGTTGCACGCATTCCAGGCCGGGGAGATGACCCAGTCTGCCGAAGGCGTCGATCAAGCCGCTGGGCACTTGCGGTGGCAAGTCGATTTGCGTGACGTCGCCGGTCACGACGATCTTGGAATCGTGACCCATCCGCGTCAGGAACATCTTCATTTGGGTGACCGTCGTATTCTGTCCCTCGTCGAGAATAATAAACGTGCTGTTGAGCGTGCGGCCGCGCATGTAGGCCAGCGGCACGATCTCGATGACATCCCCTTCGAGGTAGCGCTTGACCTGCTCGTAGCTGACGATGTCGTTGAGGGAATCCAGCAGCGGTCGCAGATACGGATTGAGCTTCGCGTGCATGTCGCCGGGCAAGAAGCCGAGTCGCTCACCCGCTTCGACCGCCGGTCGGACCAGCACGATCTTGCGAACCTGATCTTGTCGCAGCGCGTTCACGGCCATCGCGACCGCGAGATACGTCTTGCCCGACCCTGCCGGCCCGATGCAGAGCGTCACATCGTTTCGTCGCATCGCCTCGACGTACTCGAACTGCCCTGCCGTGCGAGCATGAATTCGTCGCGCCCGATCGAATACGTTGATGCCCCCTTCGACGGTCTCGGCTTTCGATCCATCGCCGTTGGACGGGCCGCGAGGTCCACCGCGCCGGATGACCGTATCGTCCGGCGGCGTGGTCGGGAGATTCGCACCGAGCGCGTTCGGGAGATTCGCGGCAAGCACGCTCGAGTGATTCGCGCCGTCGTTCGGCGCGAGGCTCCCGCCATTACCGGCGCTCGGCGCGGGTCTCCCGACCCCGCCGTCACCGTCACTCGCGTCAACCATTTGCCGCGAGGCATTCACACCGCCGTTGCCTCCATTGCCGCCGCTCCGGTGAGCGTCGATGACTCGGAGCACCTCGCCATCGCGCAGCATCCCCTGCTTTTTGACGAGAGTTTGCAGCTCGGCGAAAATTTGCCGGCCGCGGGCGACTTGAGCATCCGTCCCAAAGAGGTGGAGGTCATCGCCCCGAATCACCACCTCAATCCCGACCGATTCGCGAACCTTTCGCAGGTGTCGGTCACGTTCACCAAAGAGGGCGCGGATGAGGTCTTGATTCTCGAAGTTGATCGTCGCTTCTGACATGCCTGGTTTTACCATGAGCCGTCGCGGTGCTCGCGACATCCGCAAGCGTCGGGACGATTCTAGGTCGCGAATGACGGCGGCGAAAGCAGCTTGTCGCGGATGCGGCTGGCCCTGGCCTGCATGTTTAACCCCAACGCCATCGGCGTGGGCGCTTTCGGCGTGGGCGTCTTCGGCGTGGGCGTCTTCGGCGTGGGCGTCTTCGAGATCAGCGACACGTCTCGCGCACACCGATGGCGTGGCGGTTAAACATCAAGGACACGTTGCGCACGCGCCGATGGCGTCGCAGCGAAACGGACTCTCGCCCGCGACCCGCACAATCCGCAAAGTCGCCGTCGTTTGCCAAGCTCTGAGAACGCGAACTCCCCACGCAGACTGAGGCTTGAACGCCAGACTCGCCGCACGCTCGGCACGACCGGAGAAGCCCTCAAGCACGGCACAACCGGAGTTCGATCAAGAGCCTGCCGCACGGAGAGGCTGTGAGCACTTCGAGCCGCGACCGTAAGGGAGCGATCCAGAATCCTGAGCGATCAGCACTCCCTGACGGTCGCGGCTCGAAATCGTCACTGCCGCGGAGTGCTCGGCGCGATTGGAAAACGACAGGCGAGCCGCCTGTCCTACGATGGGAACATGCCATGTATGAAGAGTTCTTTGGTCTGCAACGTCGGCCGTTTTCGGCGACTCCCGATGCCAATTGCTTCGTGCCGTTGGAGGTTCATCAGGGAGTCCTTGATGCGCTGGCGGTCTCGTGCGAGCGAGGCCAAGGGATCAGCGTCTTGACCGGCGAAGCTGGCCTCGGCAAGTCGCTGGTCGGGCTGCGATTGGCGTTTGAACTTCAGCCGACGTTTGCGACCGCGTTTTTGGGACACTCGGCTTATGCGACTCGGCGAGCGTTGCTGCAAGCGATCTTGTATGAATTGAATCGCCCCTACGACCGCAAGGCCGAGCAAGAACTGCGACTGGACCTCGCCGCCGCGTTGAAAGCGCTCCGGCCAGCGAAGCAAGGCTTCGTGTTGGTTGTCGACGAGGCTCACCGGCTGAGCGTGCCGTTGCTCGATGAGGTGCGGATGCTGACGCTGCTGGCGGATGGTGGCTCGCCACTCGCGCGAGTCGTGCTGATCGGCGACCGCAGTCTCGAAGAGCGGCTGGCCAATCCCGAACTGACCTCATTCAATCAGCGAGTCTGCTGCCAAGTCGATCTCACCCCGCTGAGTCAGTCCGAGTCGCTGGAGTATCTCCGAGCGAACTTGGAGTTGGCCGGTGCGGAAGCGAACGAACTCTTCACTGAGGAAGCGCTCGCGTTTCTGGCGAAGGCGGCCGATGGACTGCCTCGCTGTCTGAATCATCTGGCCGATCACTCGCTGCTGTTGGCGTATGTCACGGAGCGTCGTCCGGTCTCGGCCGAGGTCGTGCGTGAGGCGCTCAACGATCTGAAGCAACTTCCGCTGCACTGGAACGATCCCCTCAGCGGCGGCGAGATCTATCGAGGCTTGTCGCAGCGGCCCCCGATGGAAGACTCGGCCGTCGATCTCTGGCCGCCGCGCGAGCCGTCTGCCGATAACTCGCTGCCTGCGTCCAACTCGTGGGATCAGTCCGCATTCAACGGGGCGAGCGCAGCCATCGAGATCGGTGGCGAGATCGACGAACCGGCGACCGAACCACAACCACCAGAGATCGTCGAGACTGAACAACTCACCTGCCTCAAAGAGAATTGGCGCGAGTTGACTCAAACATCGCAGTCGGTCGAGGAACTCTTGGAGCATGTCCACGAGCTGACCGAGTCGCTTGAAGACAAACAAGACCCGCCAACATTGGGCCAAGTCTTCGACGCGCGGGAGTTCGAGTTCGGTGCTCCGTCGCCGCGATCGTTCGCCGTCGAAGAGTTCGCAGCCGAAGAGTTCGCAGCCGAAGAGTTCGCCGAAGACGACAGCCACTCCGATTACGATGCCGAGTCCCACGAGGATTGTTGGACGGCGTCCGATGACGACGACTCCGAGCCGGTTTGGAATCTGCCGGATCGTTCGTGGTCGGCGGATGACGATCGGCAAATCGAATTCGAGGAAGAGCCGGTCGTCGACCGCTATGTCCGCATTGCCAGCAGCTCCAATAGCAAAGGGGTCGTCTGGAATCATCACGCTCCGCACGTTCGCACGGCAGGAGCGAAACGCACGGTGACGGCGGTGAAGACGACGCGGCTCGTGATGGCGGTCGCCGGTTTGAATGATGAGCCGGAACGAACACATCAGGCACAGGAGTCGTTTGAGTCTTGTCTCTCGCGACCACAGGAATCGGAATCCAGTATCGGTGATGCAGGCATCGTCGAAAGCTACTCACGCAAGCCGCGCGACGTGCGGCCGATTTCCAACCTGCCGATTCCTGAAGCTCGAAATGCAGACGTCGAAACTCACGAGCCGGCCAAAAACCCGCCCGATGAAAAGCACGATTGGCCACTGGCCAACGAGCTGTTGAAAGCGACGCTCGCCGACGACGGCATCGAGGAGCAGATCGGAGCCGATGTGCTCGACATGTACCTCGACGTACAGCAGACGATGCTCGACCATCGACTGACAGCCGCGCGACCAATGTCGATGGCCAAGCCGCAAGCCGACGAGTTTCCGCCGACGATCGACGAGTACGAACCGCAGGCGCGAGTGACTGACCAGGTTGAGCGGTTCGAGCCAACTCAAGCGATTCCGCCCGACGCGATTCAACGCGCCTACGGTCGGTTGTTCAGCGAACTACGACGGAGGAAGAAGTAGTTTGACTGGATGGGCTTGAGATATTGCTTGCCGCATTCCTCAACCTTGAGTGAACGCTGCCGGAGTTTTTTCGACCGTATCGGGACGGAACTCGCGTCTCTGCCCATCGCCCCGCAAGACCTGTCCGCTGCGTTACGGCTGGAGGCGGTCCGTCGCGATCCGTCGCGAAGAGGTGTCGCTGCAAACCGCCTCAGTCGGGAGTTGTCCCGTTGAAAACCCAGCGACTTGCGGCCAAAACGGTCAGGTCCATAGTTTACTGCTTGAGAAAGTTCCGCCTCTGCGCGAATGGTCGGTCGGTTGGCTGGCGAGAAACGCTGGGCGGAAAATGAAATCGACGGACAGGGAATTACTCACTCTCCTAATAAGGCTCGCGCATGCTTCTGCAAGAACTCACTTGGCCTGAAGTCGGACAGCTTTCACGCGATTTGCCGGTTGTCGTTCCGGTCGCGGCGCTCGAACAACACGGGCATCATCTCCCCGTGTTCACAGACAGCATGTTGCTCGGCGAAGTGGTCCGCCGAGTCGGCGAAACGATGCGAGAACGTGTACTCATCACACCGCTCATGTGGCTGGGGAACTCGCATCATCACATGGATTTTCAAGGGACGATGTCGGCCAGCGCGCGACTCTATCTCGATCTGCTCAACGATCTGGCTGAGAACCTGCTGACTCATGGATTCCGGAGAATCCTGTTTCTCAACGGACATGGCGGCAACATCACGCCGGGGAAGCAAGCGGTGTTCGAGCTGCGGCAGCGGCATCGTGATCGTCACGACCTGCTGCTGTTGTTCTCCAGCTATTGGGACGGTCCTGCACCGAACTCCGGCCGAGCCGATTTGGTGCAGACTCAAGTGGGACACGCCTGCGAGTTCGAGACGTCGATGGTCCTGCGACTCGCGCCGCATCTGGTGAGAGAGCACACGCAGATTGAGAGCGTCGCGGCTGGCTTCGCATTCGAGCCGGCCTATCGCGGCTGGACGACGAAGGATCGCACGGTCCCCGGCCACATCGGCGAACCGCGTCACGCCTCGGTTGAGAAAGGGGAGTATCTGTTTCAGACGTACTCCGCCCGCGTGGTCAAGTTGCTGGAACAAGTCATCGCCTGGGACGGACACAGTTGGGAGATGACGTAGGTTTCTCTACTCTTCCGCCCCGTTTCTTCTGACCTCCAACCCGATGTGATGGCTTATGAAAACTGATGAACTCCGCGAACGCTACCTGGCCTTCTTCGAATCGAAAGGTTGCGTCAGACGATCCAGCGATGTGCTCATTCCCAGAGATGACAAGACCGTCCTCTTTACTCCCGCCGGGATGAATCAGTTCAAGAATCAGTTTCTCGGCATCGGGCCGATTGAGTTCACTCGCGCGACGACTTGCCAGATGTGTTTGCGAACTGGCGACATCTCGAACGTCGGCGTCACCGCGTACCACCACACGTTCTTCGAGATGCTGGGCAACTTTTCGTTCGGCGATTACTTCAAGAAAGAAGCGATCCATTGGGCGTGGGAATTCCTGACCACGAAGAAGTGGCTCGGCCTCGACCCGGAGCGGCTGAGCATCACGGTCTACCTCGACGACGACGAGGCGTTCGGCATCTGGCACGACGAAGTCAAAGTCCCCGCGTCGCGGATCACTCGTTGCGATGAGAGCGAAAACTTCTGGCCGGCATCGGCTCCCTCGCAGGGACCGGACGGCGTCTGCGGGCCGTGCAGCGAGATCTATTACTTGCCCCCCGGTTCCGAGAAGACGGTCGAGATTTGGAA
The DNA here is from genome assembly GCA_046156195.1 of Planctomycetaceae bacterium. Lineage (GTDB taxonomy): Bacteria > Planctomycetota > Planctomycetia > Planctomycetales > Planctomycetaceae > SXKJ01. The sequence continues at coordinate 9,799 of JBJXEX010000208.1, forward strand.
TCTCGTCTTCACGCAGTTCAATCGTGTCGGAGCACCTCCGAACAATCTCCAACCGCTGCCGAAGAAAAACATCGACACCGGCATGGGTCTCGAACGCTGTGCCTCGACGCTGCAAGGTGTCTTGAGCAACTTCGAGATCGACATCCTCAAGCCGATGTGCATCGCGGCGGGCAACGCGGTTGGCCTGAAGTACGACTACGCCGCGCCGCATGGCCGAGCCTGTCGTCGCATCGCCGATCATGTCCGCGCCTGCACGTTCGCCATTCACGAAGGGGCGTTGCCTGGCAGCGACAAGGAAAACTACATCGTCCGCCTGCTGCTGCGGCGAGCGGCGCTCGAAGGCTATCTGCTCGGCAAACATGATCCGTTCTTGCACACGCTGGTCCCGGCGATCGTCGCGGGGATGAAGGCCGCGTATCCAGAGATCACTCAGACTGTCGAGTCGGTCGCGAACGTCATTCGAGAAGAAGAGCAGCAGTTCTTAACGATCGTCGATCGTGGGATGCCGAAGTTTCAGAAGCTCGCCCAGCAAGCCAAGTCGAGCGGCGGCGTGTTGTCCGGAGCGGCTGCATTCGATCTGCATCAGACCGACGGCTTCTTGATCGAGCTGACCGAATCGCTCGCCGCCGGAGCCGGATTGAAAGTCGATAAGGCGGCGTTTGCAGCATGCGTCAAAGAGCACGAATCCAAGAGCGGCAGCGGAGCGTTCGCAAACTCGGTCATGGCCGCCGGGCCGATGGATTCGCTGCGCAAACAAGGTGGCACGACGTTTCTCGGTTACGAAGCGACGGAAGCAAGCAGCAAGATTGTCGGGATAATCGCCAATGGGGAATTGGTGACAGACTTCGCTTCCGTCGGCCACGAACAACCGATCGGGATCGCGCTCGACAAGTCGCCGTTCTATGGCGAGTCGGGCGGACAGGTCGGCGACACCGGCACGCTGACGTCTGCGATGAGCGGCAAGGCGCTAGCCGCCGGTGTTGCGCAGGCGACGATATCGGCGGCTAGCGCCGTGCCGCTCACGACGGCAGAATGCGACGTTGTGTTTGAGGTACTCGATACTCTGAAGGACGGTGACGTCTGGCTGCACATCGGACGGCTCAAGAAAGGAAAGCTAAGCGTCGGGCAAACCGTCACCGCGACCGTCGATGCCGATCGCCGATCGGGCATTCGCCGAGCACACTCGGCTACGCACATTCTGCATCACGCGCTGCGACAGACGCTCGGCGGCCAGGCGACGCAACGGGGATCAAAGGTCGATCGCGATGTGCTCCGCTTTGACTTCACGCACAACAAGCCGGTCAGCGACGAAGAACTGCAAACGATCGAAACTGAAATCAACGCCCGCATCGCCGAAGGCTCGGCAGTCACGACGAAGCTGATGCCGATCGCCGAAGCGCGAGAACTCGGAGCGATGGCACTGTTCGGCGAGAAGTATCCCGATCACGTTCGCGTCGTCCGCATGGGGGATTGGAGCATCGAACTCTGCGGTGGCACGCATCTGTCGAACAGCGGCCAAGTCGGCTTCTGCAAGATCGTCGCCGAAGAGCCGGTCGCGAAGGGGGTCCGTCGCATCTCGGCCGTCACGGGACCGAAGGCGTTGGAGAAGACTCGGCAATTGGAATCGCTCGTCAAAGAACTGTGCGCGCAATTGAAAGCTCCGGCCGATGAATTGCCGAAGCGGCTCAGCGCGCTGCAAGACGAACTCCGGGATGTGAAGCGCGACCTCGCGAAGCTCAACAGCCAAGCGGCGGCCGGCGCGATCGACGATTGGATCGCGCAAGCCGAGTCGATCAACGGTGTGCGGATCGTGACGCATCTCGCCGAGAACGCGACCCGCGATTCGATTCGCGAGATGATCGATCTCATTCGCGACAAAGCCGCACCGGCCGCGATCCTGATCGGCGCGGTGATCGACGGCAAAGTGAGTCTCAGCGCGGCGGTCAGCAAAGATTTGATTGCGAAGGGACTGCACTCCGGCGACTGCGTCAAAGCGGCCGCGAAGATCGTCGGCGGTGGCGGCGGCGGTCGCCCCGACATGGCCGAAGCCGGCGGCAAAGACCCATCGAAGTTGGCCGACGCGCTCAAAGCCGGTGCGGATTACTTCCGGACCAAGCTGGGCGGCAGGCTTGGTTCTTGAGGATCCCGGACTTGCCTTTGACTCCCAGGTCCAGCGTGATTTTGCAGATCATCGCGGTCAGACAGGTGTGGCAGACGAGTTCGACATCCTGTTGAAACGGGACCGAATCTTTCTCCGTGGTCTTGATCCACATTGGCCACGCTCTGGCGAGCGTGGCTACTTCGGCACCGGGCCGAGGAGTTCGTCGAGGTGCGGGCGATCGGCTGGCTCAAGGGCAGCAACCAGATCGCGGATTTGTTTTGCTCGCGATACTGGCGGTCGAGCGTCTCGAAGACTTCCTGCGACGACTTCGCCGGGCCGTGTACTTGATCGAGCAGGGGAACCGCCGACGGATTCAAGGAGTGCATGGTTGTGGTTTCTGGTTGCGGTTTATCCCGGAGGGATCGCAGCCATTAGCCGGGGGTTGAGCGGAGCGATACCCCCGGTTCGGAGTCAGCAATCGAAGTTGCATCCCAGAGGGATGCCAGCAATGAAATCGGCGAGCGATGGCACGTTGCTGGCATCCCTCCGGGATGCAAACCAATCTTTGCCCAATCAACCGGGGTGTCGCTGCGCTCAACGCCCGGCTAATGGCTGCAATCCCTCCGGGATGAATGCAGATCGAGCCGCAATCACACGGTCAACCGACCATCTCCGAAGACATCGGATAAACCAGGTTCATTTCTTGTCCTTCGTCGGCACCGGGCCGAGGAGTTCGTCGAGGTGCGGGGCGATGGGCTGGCTCAAGGGGAGGAACCAGATCGCGGATTTGTGTTGCTCGCGAGACTGGCGGTCGAGCGTCTTGAGCCGTCGGCGCTAGCCTCGGGCACCTCGGCTCAGCCCCGGCAACCGACTGCCGTTCGCACCTTCGCGCTCGAAGAGCCCGAGGCTAGCGCCGACGGCTCACTTCGCGGGTAACGGGCCGAGGAGTTCGTCGAGGTGCGGGGCGATCGGCTGGCTCAAGGGGAGGAACCAGATCGCGGATTTGTGTTGCTCGCGAGACTGGCGGTCGAGCGTCTCGAAGACTTCCTGGGGCGATATCGCCGGGCCATGTCCTTGATCGAGCAGGGGAACCGCTGACTGATTCCAGGGGAGCATGGCCAGCGCCGCTCTGGCCCGAAAGGGGACTCGCGCATTCGCCAAGGCCGCGACCGTCCTCGACCTTCATGGGATAATGCAGTCCGACGTGATGAGCATTTCTGCCTTGAGGTATTTCAGCGGGATACCGGGTGAGGTCACTGGCTCATTGCGGTTGAGGCGGTTGGCGACGGTGTGGTTGAGGTCGAGGAGTTGGGCCAGGAGGTCGGTCTTGGGGGCGAAGCCGTAGGCGGCGAGGACGGCGGCGTCGAGCGCGGCGTGAGCGCGGCGTGAGCGCGGCGTGAGCGACTTTCAAGGGATTCGCGCCGGGCAACTCCAGCGTGCGATACACCGCGCGCAAGCCGCCGGTGATCTTCGCGAGCGCCTCGGCACGCACGCGACGCACCTCACGACCCGCCTTCGCCGCCGCCTCGATCTGCTTCGCACTCGGCGACTGCGTTGCTGCTCGCTATTTCCCAACTGCATCAGGAAGTTATGAAGCTTTGCTTGACTGCAAAGGAATTGTGTTCGAACAGCGGCGACAAAACATGAGAATCGATCCAGCGAATGACCGGCACACAGACTGCATCGCCGAACCCTAGGAGGTTTTGGATGTTATTCGCCACCAAGGGAAAATCCGCAGCACCTTGCAGCCGAGCGTACTCGCGTGCGGACATCCATCGCATTTTGAGTTTCCCCTGTGCAATCACAATGACAATTTGTTTGGCGCTTCCGCCCTTTGGAGTCCGCAGACATCCGGCAATGCCATCCATTCGAACTTCGGCTCGCGTCTTGCCGTCCCGCTTTCTTCGGAAGATGGTCCCCACATGCGATTCACCTTCCGAGATCAATCGATCCACAAGTTCGCGATGTCGGTCGCTCATCATGTCATGGTGTTTTTCAACTGCAGCCGAATCCCACCACTCCTGTTGATCATCCAAGTCAATCAAGAGCGAGAGGTCTGGGGATTCCATCACGGGAGCCGGGAGATCAAAGGCCGCCCACCCCGTCGGAAGTTCAATCGAGTTCATGAGCTTCACCAGCCGTGCTGGCCGCAGCGACTCGTCCGCCGTCTCAATCACTTGTTGCCAACGACTGCCGAGCCAAGCGGTCGCAGAATCGCGGTGAAGAAATGGCGCTTCGAGACTTTCATCAACGCCGATCACAAAAACACGCGGCCGACTTTGCGGAAGAAACGACTTCGCATCGAGCATAAACGCATCGATCCAATAGCCGCGGTCCGCAAGAGCACGAACAGCGGACTCAAAGTCTGATCCCCCTTTGGAAGTCAAAAAACCAGCGACATTTTCCAACATGACGACCGGAGGGCGTCGCTCTTCAAGCGCGTCGAGAACGCGAACAAATCCGAAGAACGTTGAGGAATGGTCGCCGGAGAATCCCCGCCAATGTCCGGCCAGCGACATATCAATACAGGGAAAAGATGCCGTCGCCAGGAACGGCTGCTCGTCGATCCGCTCCACGACCTCATCCGTCTGCCAAATATCGCCGAGATGAAAGTGGTCATCCCGATCGAAACGAAGCTCGTACAGATCGCGTTTCTTTGGATTGATGTCGTTGGCGTACTGACATCGCCAACCGGAATCCGACAGACCTTCGCGCACCAAACCAATTCCCGCGAAGAATTCGCAAAATGACTTCGTCATCACCGGTCTGTCGTCGTGTTCGACACGCTGGGTTCGCAAAGCGACTGGCATCGATTTACTCCATTTTAATTTCGCCAACACGACCGTTTCTGTCCGGTACTTTAAGTCCGTGGACGCATTGTCGTCCAGCACCACAATTTCGTCGCCATGTCCGACAGCAACATCAAATCTTTCTTCGGTAGTCGCGTGCGCCTGCTTCGCAAAAATCGCGGGTGGAGCCAAGAAGATTTCGCATACCGAGTGGGGCTCGACCGCAGCTATATCGGCGGTGTCGAGCGAGGCGAACGCAACATCAGTCTGGAGAACATTGAGTTGGTCGCAGCCGCGCTACAAGTCAGCCTCGCCGAATTGTTCAAAGGCTGGCCACAGGATGCCGGTGCGACCCGTCGAAGACAATCACCGAAGAAGGAGAACCGTTGATGGCTCAATCGGTTCTCGCCTTCATCAAACAGCAGATTCGGGACTCCGAGTCAGAACTGGCCCAATACCAGCCTCGTGAAATGAATTGGGCTGATCGGTCACGCGCGTCTTCCGCCAAATTGATTCCGTGGCTGGAGAAGGCGGCTCCTGGACTGAAAAGTTACGTCGAGGAAGTCTTGAACGCTCCTGTGAATCTTCGAGAGCTTTGGAATCAAGTTCGCAATCAATCGAAGTTGCCGGAGCAAGTGAAGGTGGAATTCGATCGGCAATTGAAACTGGATGATGTGCTACGAGAGTCGCTGACAGGTGAGGTGGTCAGCAAGGTTGTGACGCTCTTCTTGACCAAGCAGAACCCGGATTTTCAAAGCAACGGCCGAAGCGACTATCCCGATCTCTTTCTTCAGTCGGCAGATTACTCCGGCTTGGCGGCTTTTCAGCGACATCGTGGATCCGACAAGGAATTCGGTGCTGCTTTGAAAGGCGCTGATCGCCGTCCTGTCCGTGTTCCCGACGGCCTGGAGATCAAGACTTGTCGTGACACCATCCGAGTGGATTGTCATCACCCTCACGCTGGATTGCATTTGGCTGTCGTGTTTTCTGAAACAGAGCGTTGTTTTACTGTCGGCGATGTTCGCGTGGCTTTCCTGAAGTCCACCGACTATCGCGAGGCCGCCAGAAACACGACTGCGACAACCGTGAAATATTCTTTCAACGGCGACCGTTTCGTGAGTCTGCTGTGACCTTAGCGATCTCAATCACGACGCCAGCATTTGCAGAATGAACCGTTGAGCCAACGGCCTCTCGATGCCACGTGCGACCAGATGGTTGAAGCAAACCGCCAACCGATCCGCCGCCTCACGAGTGACCGCTTCGTGATCGTTGCCGAAGACCGGCTTCTCGTTGGTCGGAAACAGAAACGCCAACGGCCCCCAACGCTCCGGCAAGTCGGTCAGCTTGACGATATCCAACGGCGTGTCGATCTGGGCGCTGTCGAAGTCGTAGATCCAGAACTCGTCAAAGTTGCAGAGCACGACCCACTTGGGCCGGTTGGGAGCGAGCCGAATCCAATAATCAAACGCCTGTCGAAAATGCCGGCCAAGATTCTGGCCGCGCTTCTTCATTTCGATCAGGACGATTGGCTTCCAAACGTAGTCGGCGAATGCGGTCCCGCCGCCATCTTCTTTCGCCTTGCGGATGCGGAATTCAGTCTGACCGCCAACCTCCAAAACCCCCGGCTGGCCGAACGCTTGAAACAGACGATCCAGGAAAATCTGAGCCTCGCCCTTTTCATCACCGCGAATGTGCTTTGCGGTCCAATCAACGAATTCCGAGAGCCGCTGCTGTCGTGTGGTTTCCATGAGGCGTAGTCAACCGCGTCGCCGCGAGCCTGTCGAGAGATCGGACTTCACTTCAGTTGGCTGACGCCATTTCTCCTGCAACGCACGGCTTTCGGATTGAAGGTCGAAGGTCGAGGGGCGAGGGGTGAGGGGTAAGAGTCTGGCTCGCCCCTCGCCCCTCGCCCCTAACCCCTCGCCAAATCCAACTGGTCCAGAGGCCGGTCGCGCGTGCAACCTTCGTCCGCGAAGATCAGCCACGTCTTCTTGCCTCGCGCACGAGCAGCGCACCTTCGTAGCCGCGTTCGCCAGAACGCGGGGTGTCCAAGCCCGCGTTTTGGCGAACGCGGCTACACCCGACCCCAGACGTCGCTTTCGGCTTGTCGTTCAACGAGAGGCACTCGTCGCGTTCTCCACCGAGGCTTGGAAGAACGCTGTTGCTCGGTAAATTGCCGCTCCTGATTGACGTTCTATCTCGAATGTCCGGCTCACCCGCATCAAGGAAGCTCACGCTATGAACATCAAGAGTCTGCTCATCACGATCGTCGTTGCCTTTGTCACCGTTTGGGCGACGGATTTTTTGATTCATGCCGTTTGGCTCTCCGAAACTTACGGAGCGACGAAGGAACTCTGGCGTCCTGAAGCGGAGATGATGGAGAAAATGCACTGGATGTTCCTGGGACAGTTCCTCGTGGCGTCGGCGTTTACCGTGATCTTCGCCGCGTGTGTGGCGGAGAAACGCTGCTTGCGCTGCTCGCTGATGTATGCCGCGGCCATCGGAGTTCTGATCGGCGGCGGGCAAGTCATCATGTATGCCGTGCAGCCGTTTCCCGGATTGCTCGTGGTGAAGTGGTGCGTGGGCTACTTCGCGCAGTTGCTGCTGCTGGGTGTCATCGTCCACAAGGTTTACAAGCCGCTGCCAAATTCGACTGCGCCCCTTCGCTCGTAGTGACCCCATTTATGGGGTCGAGCCGGACCCGATAAATCGGGTCACTACGAGCGATCATGCTCAGTCCCCGGCGTGATGTCATCGCGGTCGCTGGTTGAAATGCGAAATTGAGAACCGGATACTCCCGCCCCTCGTAATGCGTCTCACCACTTTCAAGTCACAACCAGGAATCCAGATTATGAAAAGCTGTTGGCTGTCGATCGCGGTTTTGTTCGGTCTCGCCCTGCCGGCGTTCGCGGCGGACGCAGTTTCAACCAAGACCGTTCAGCCGGTGCGGATGGGCTGCGGGATCATGACCTTTGATACGGTTCCCGGTTGGGGACTCGGTGAGGACGGCAAATCGGTGATTGGATCGACTCACGGCGGCGTGGTGATCGATCGGGAGGGGAGCATCTACACCAGTTCGAGTCTGGGAGTCTTCGTCTTCTCACCGGAAGGGAAAGTGATTCGTCGATTTCTGGGGGACAAGTACTCGAACATCCATGACTTGGAAATCCGCGCCGAAGGGACCGACGAGTTCATTTACGGTGCTCGCAACGCGGCTGGCGAAGGGATCAAGTTCCACTCCGTGACCGGTGACATCGTGCTCAAGCTCGGCATCCCCACCGAAGAAGAATCCAAGCTGAAGCTGACCAAGTGGAGCCCGACCGCGATCACCGTGGCTCCCAACGGCGACATCATTCTGGCCGACGGTTACGCCAGCAATCACATCTTCAAGTTCGACAAGACCGGCAAGTACCTGATGCACTTCGGGACCAAAGGGAACGGCCTGAAGGAATTCAACACCGCGCACGGCATGACGTTGGATACTCGGTATACCCCGCCGCGTCTGTTGATCTGCGATCGCAACCACCAACCGAAAGGCCGCCTGCTGCACTACAGCCTTGATGGCGAATACATCGACGAGGTCGTGACCGGACTGGGGATGCCGACCTCGGTTTCCGTTCAAGGGGATTATGTCTCCGTCCCCGATTTGCACGGCCGAGTGGTCATTCTCGACAAGAGCAACACGATCATGGCGGTGCTCGGCCACAACGCCGACCCGGCGACGCGAGTGAACCACGGTGTCCCCCAAGAGAAATGGATCGAAGGAGTCTTCAACGGCACTCACGGTTCCTACTGGGACAAAGACGGCAACCTGTATGTGCAGGATTGGAACGTCTCGGGCCGCATCATGAAGCTGGTGCGGGTCAAGTAACGGCTCGCGGCGAGGCCGCAACCATTGTGGCGAGACTCTCCGCGTCGCGCGTCGCGACGCGGAGGGACAACAATGCCTGAGACAATTGGTGAAGTCCGATGCCGACTCGGAAGCGGGCCAAGTGGCCAAACGACTTCTTCCGGTGGTCGCGGTTCTGTCGCAAAGCGAAGCGGATTGCGCCGGGGTTCTGGAGGAATTGACCAACCGCGTCGTCAGTGCCGCGCCGCAAGTGCTCACCTTCGAGTCTTCGTTTCCGGCGAAGGATGGTGAGACCGTTCGTATGCAGTTCCAATTCGAGGGGCCTCGGTTCCGCATGGTTTGCTGGAAAGGAAAACGTCCGCGCGCCGGATTCCAAAGCAGCCCGGAAAGCTGCCGGTTCTTCACCAATGAGGCGGCGGAAGTTCTTGGAGTCCCCGGCATTGGCGGATGGAGGTTGGCCAACTCTGACACGTCGGCGACGTGCGGTCGGAACCTTCGCGGTCCCGGTGGAGAACTCGGACTATCCCGTGAGGCAAATCGGCACGGACGACTTCGTCGGCATGTCGCGTCTGATGTGCTCCGACTCTGCTCCGCCGCGACATCACGCGCGGGTCGTCGCTCGCACCGAGTCGCGGAGGTTGCCGCCGCGGCGGGCGAGGAAGTCGGCAAACGGCTCCAGCGTCAACTGCAAGCCGAGTTGCTGACAGTGAGCGGTGATTTGTTCTCTGACTCGCGCAAGATCGAGCGACATCGGGATCGCCAGTTCGAACTCCAGCGCGAAGGATTGGTCTCGTTCGCAACGCTCGGCGTAGAGGTTGCGAATATCGACGCCTAGCTCCGCCATCTTGGTCGCCAGCAGACGCAGCATGCCCGGTTTGTCCGAGCCGCGCACAGTCAGCACATACTTTACTGTCGGCGGGGTGAGGATGCCGGATTCGGCCGCCGGTTCGGTCAAGCGGACCTCGACGGCATACGGGCGGCACAGATCGCGGATGTGGTCGGAGACGATGCCTTCGGAGCGATCGTCGGGAAAGTCGGCCGTCAGCAGGATTGAACAAAACGGCTGCATCACCGAGATGCTGGCTTCCCACAAGTTGCCTCGCAGTTCGTCGAGCGCCGTCGTCACGGCCGCCAAGACACCGACTCGGTTTGATCCTGTCAGCGAGATGATGTAGCGTCGGGCCATGTTGGAGTTCTCCATTGGGTTTGTGGGGCGTGTAGCATAGCAACCAACCGCAGAATGACTCGCACCCTCGCGAGGGCGGGATAGAATCTGCGGCAACTCTGAGGCGAACGGTGGGAGGCAGTCATGCCGGAATTTGATCGTTGGGTGCGACGGTATGTGCGGCGGATCAGCGTCGGCGAATTCTTGCGCGACGCGGCCGAGTGGTTGGCGGGATTCTGTTTTGCCTTCGGAGCGGCGGTGCTTGCCGTGAAGCTCCGTTGGCCGAATCTTTGGCCGCAGGTGTTGTGGATCGTTGCGGTGAGCTTGCCCGTGACGGGTGTGGCTTGGTGGTTGTCGCGACGGAGAAGACTCAGTCGGCAAGACGCGGTCGCGATGCTGGATCAAAAGTTGGGCGCGGGTGGTCTGCTGATGACGCTCAGCGAGCTTCCCGCTCCCGCGTGGAAGTCCCGTCTGCCGCAGCTCGAATCGCTGTGGCGGAGGGCGTTGCCGACGTTTCGGCCGGTGCGATTCGCCAAGGTTGTGGTTCTGCCGGTCGTCTTCGCGGTGGCGACTTGTTTCGTGCCGCTCCGCAACATCCACGAGCCGGTCGTGAAGGGTGCGGTCGCTCAACAAACGATGCAGCGGTTGGAAGAGTTCATGCAGCAACTCGAACAGGCCGAGGTCATCAAGCACGACGAAAAAGAGAGCGAGCAACTCAAGGAAGAGATGCGGAAGCTGTCTCAGGAAACCAAGGAACGGCCGCTGACTCACGAGAAGTGGGAGACCGTCGATGCTCTGCAAGAACGGTTGAAGGCGAAGCTCGAACATCAGGCGAGCCTCATGTCGCAGGCGGCGGATTCGCTGGCCGCGCTCAGCAAGGCGCTCGATCAACTCGGCCTGACGGGTGAGACGAAACTCTCGGACGAACAGTTGCAGCAGTTGGAGAAAGAAGTCGCGAAGGCGATGCAGGAACTCGCCAAGAGCGGTTCGCTGGGCAAGCTCTCTCCCGCGTTGCAGCAGAAGCTCGGCGAGATGGCGAAGGCGGGACAGTTCCAACTTCCGAAAGACGCGGCCGAACGAGAGGCTCTGGCCGAAGAGCTACAGAAATTCCTCGACCAAGAATCGCAGAAGCTGGCCGAGCTGCGTGCCAAGTGCGAAAAGTGCAACGACCCCGACTGCAAGGAATGCAACAAGCCGGGCGGCACCTGACTGAGCACAGGCAAGCCTTTCGGTCGAGAGGCACAATTCAGTCATCGCATTCGAGGTAAGGGAGGCGTCGATGAGGGGGGCGGACCCACGGACTTGGAATTCGGTGACATGTCGAACGCTCAGGGGACGAAGTTCAAAGAGTCGGTTTTGCCGCCGGGCTATCTCGACAAGCCGCGCGACGAAATCCTGTCGATCACCGGCAGCGCCCCGAAGGTTCAGCCGGCCGAGTCGGCTCCGCGCAATGCCGCTCGTCCGAATGAGGCGGCCTCTGGCAACGAAGCTTGGAATCGGAGCGTTCGCCCGCGACATCGGAACGCGGTGAAGAATTATTTTTCGGAGAAGTGAACCGTATCAACTCGTTCCCACGCTCCGAGGCTGTGAGCTTTTGGGAGCCGCGACCGTGAGGGAGCGGTCTTGAGTCCTTGAAGCAACCGCTCCCTCACGGTCGCGGCTCTAAAAAGTTC
>JBJXEX010000209.1:0-30393 GCA_046156195.1 Planctomycetaceae bacterium
TCGAACGCCAGTTGTTAGCCGAGCAACGTGTCACCGAAGCGGCTGCTCAGACCACCGCCTTGTCGCCTCGTGAGAGCACCGGTGGAAGTCGTGCGCGCGGTGTCGGCCACGCGGGATCCCACTCCAGAAAACAGCGCGACTCGTGAAACCCGATTCATCGCCATTCGCGAGCAACTGCAACAGCGTGATGACGAACCAAGCCCCTCACGGTCGCGGACCTCCTCCCGTTTCGAGACGCAACTCCTTCCGCTTGCCAGGTGGCGGCATTCGCTCGTCGGGCGTTAATGCGTCGCGCCCGATCCACCAAGCGACGCCCCTCGCTCCTGACGGAGCTTGAAACTCGCTACGAGAACTCGACATAGCTCCCATGCGGTCTGTTGATTATTTTCGGATCGTGCCGGGTTTCTCCGGCAGAGCGGTGCGGATTGGGTTTTGGCCCGCGCCTTTGAAGCTGGGTCCGAAGATCGGCTTGGTGGAGTTTGGCTCGTCGTCGTCTTCGGGTTCCGTCTTGGCGGTTTGCGGTTTGGAGGTCGCGGTCGGCGCGGTCTTCGCTGTGGCCGAGCTGCTGCCGTCGGTCGCTCTCCAGGCCGAGACGGACCAATGCTCGAACGAGTCGGCCACGCTCCCTCCAAGATCATCCAACCAGCCTCGGAAAACTTTCGTGGTCACGCCCTCGTTGGCGATGACTCGTTGCAGCACGAAGCGGCGATTCGTCGCGACGTAGGCGAAAAACTTTCCATTGCCGAGCCGGTCATTGTCCGACAGCAATCGCAACAGCGCGGTGCGTGGGACATCGGCCGACGACTTCGGCAATTGATCGAGCCACGCCATCAGCCAAATCGCCGAGCCGTCTTGGCTGAGCACGGCCGTCATCGACAAGTCCCACTCTTCCTTGTTGTGGACCGCTTTGAATTGGAAGTCGTAACGACTGTCGATCTTGGTGGCCTCCAAGCCCATCGCCTTCAGCAGATTGCCGAGCTGCTCTTCGTTGATCTGTCCCGGCTTGATCACCTTCGTCGCGGCCGGCACTGGATCGGCCGCTCGCGCGGGAACGGCCTGGAACAGTCCAGTCGCCGCCACTGCTATGAAGGCTCCAGCCCAGACAGCACTTCGCAGAAAGACTTTCATCGCTCGACACTCCTTTGTCGTTCGTCGTTTGTCGAAAACCGCATCGCGTCGTGCGGATCAGACTCGCACATCACACTGCGGCAATCAGGTAATCCAGACAGATTTGGGACCACGTCTCGAACTGGTCGCGATCACGCGCCAATTCCGCAGGCGTGGCAAAGCCTGTCTGAACTATCGACTGTTCGCGGGGGCGAACTTGGGGCGAGTCCAACTCGAAAATGTGAACGATCCCCAAGTGGACCTTGCCAACTTCCGTCAAGTCGTCGTTGATCAGGCCGACGCAACGATGCCGATAGCCCGACTCCAGGAAGACTTCTTCTTCAATCTCGCGTCTCATGCCTTCCAGGTACGACGAGCCGCCGGCGTTCTCATCAACCGAACTGATGTGCCCGCCGATCCCGACCGATCGTTTGCCCAGCAACCGTGACTCCCCCTGACCTTTGTCGCGGCGATAGGAGAAAATCTGCTCACCGCAGCGAAACACGCAGTACGGGATGAGCTGCTTGAAGCTGGGATCGTGCTCCATTTCATCGCGAGGTCGATAACTGGTGTAAGCCGGATCGAGCAGCGTCTTCAAATACCGATCGGCATTCGGGCTGAAGCCTTGGAAGTATCCGACTTCGTGAAACAGCAGAGTCGGGACAACGAGTACTTGCTCGATGGTGGTGGCGGTCATTTCGAAATCCTTCATAAAGAGTGGTGATGAGCGGCAAGGCGCTAGCCGCCGGTTGTGCGAGGGACAAACCGACACAAGCCGGGGTCAGGCACTTCGGAAATTTGGAATTGGCCGAGGCCAATTCCGAATTTCCGAAGTGCCTGACCCCTGAGCGGTCTTGTTACCGAATGCTGATCCGGCTGCTGATGAGCGCGTCTCGCTCGTCGGTCACGGTGACGAACCATGCGGTTGCTTCGGCCGGGGCCGCCTCAACCGAGATCGTGCCTCCGTCGATCGTGGCGGCGATCGTCTTCCAAGTCCGCTTATTGATCGCGTCGCCGTCGGTCGTGTAGTGCAGAGCGGCTTGTTTCAGCTTGGTGGCGGATTGAACGGTAACTCGCACTCGGCCGTTTTCGATCTGCGGATCGGTGAGGCTGGGCAACGCCGCGCCGCGTCCGAGTCGATGGTCGATGAAGAGTCCGATCTCCGGCGGTGCCCATCCCGCCGTATGGCTATGAGGCAGGTTGACGCTGACTCGCAACTGCTTGGCGGCCGGCACGAGGTCGAAGCACTTCTGGTAGCTGTCGAGCGGATACGCGAAATCGTTGGTGCCGTTGACGAACAGGATCGGCATCGAGACCGCTGACAGATATTGCGAAGGATCCCACAACGAGACCCAGCGCTGACGTTGCTCTGGCGACATCTTTTCAAAGCGAGCCAACCAGACGCTGTTCTGATGCAAGAAGCCGCAGCCATAAACGGGGACAGCGGCCTGAAAGCGATTGTCGAGTCCGGCCACGATGCAGGTCAGATAGCCGCCCCAACTGATGCCGGTCACGGCAGTCCGATCGCTGTCCACTTCGGGGAAGCTGCGGATCAGCGAGTGTGCTCGGATCGCGGCGGCGACGGCGTGATACGACCATTGCTCGGAGGGAGGCTTGTCGACGCTGCCAAACTTTTCGTCGTCTCCTTGGTTCGGCCCGCCGTCCGGCAGTCGCGTGCGACTGTTGGGTTGATGAGCGTTCTGTCCCTCGTTCGGACGATGCCCCGCAAGGTCCATCGCGATCGCCGCGTAGCCTCGTTTGGCCCACAGCTCGGCCCATTCGCGAAACGCGGTGCCACCGCCGCCATGAATGAGCACGACCGCCGGATATTTTTCGTCTCGCTTCGCCGCATCCGAAAGCGTGGCCGGGGTCGCGTAATACGCGAAGACACGCGTCGCTTTCCCGCCGTAAGCCTCGCTGGTGTAGAAGAGCGATCGCACGCTGCTCTTCTCGTCGAGCCACTCGAATGCCGGTGGTTCGCTGAGTTGCTTCAAATTCCACGGCGTCGTCTCCGGCAGCCGAGCCGAACGGACAATCGGTTCGGCAGCCGAGGCGGTCATCGTCGCCGAAAGGAAGAGCAGACCGAAGACAAAGACGTTCAATCGCCATCGCATGGGGAATCCACCTGTGTTGGTGTGGCTTCGACGAACCGGCTGTCGTCATTCACCACATAAAGTAGCCGACTCGCTCCGCGACTCGGATCGGCTTCGCGGCGAATCGGGACCGGTCTCAATGGCCGTTGCCAAGTTGTCATAGTTGATTGGCGGCAAAGTTGTCGAGCAACCGCTCACGAGGCCGGCGTGCTCAACCCAGTTCTTTGACGAGATGCGGGACTCGGTCGTGAATTGGTGACAGCGTTTCCTCAATCGGTTTTCGCGTTATGACCGTTCGGGTCGAAAGCCGATAACGACGAATGAGCCACTCAGTTCGAGTGGTCTGTCGCGTATTGGGGGACGAGCCATGGAAGGCAATTGGCGGCGTTGGGCATTGTGTGGAGCGATCGCTTGCGGGACGTTGGTCCCTGCGGCAGTTCCGGCCGGAATCCTTCCGTTGCCGTGGGAAAAGAAGCATCCGCCGAAGATGACGAAGCAGCGAGCGGAGCGGGAAGCGTATTACGCCGCACGCGCCGAGGAACCGATTGGATCGCGGCAAGTCGAGAAGCACGGAAAGCTGTGGCCTCCGTTTCCGCGTGCCACGGGACCGGCGAATCTGCCGAGCCATCTCTATCACGCCGAGCATTACTGGCCGCATCCTTACACTTGCCAGGACCGCGATTATGTTCGGTCATTGTCGGCGGCCCAGACCAGCAACGGTTGGGTGACGATGACGACGCTCTATGACTATCACTTTGACGAGAAGCATCAGTTGAACGAGTCGGGACGGATGCAGTTGCGTTGGATTTTGGAGAACGCTCCGGCGAAGCATCGGTACGCCTTCGTCCAAGCGGGGATCGACAGCGCGACAAGCCAATTTCGAGTGGCCGCCGTGAAGAACGAGGCCACGCAACTGGTCGGAGCCGATCAAGCTCCGCTGGTTTTGATCCGCGTGACGAGTCCGTTGGGACGTCCGGCGGAAGAGGTGGACGCGATCCGCCGCATGGAACGGGAGTCGATGGTCAAACCGCGGATCACGGCACCGATCGGCACGAACAACCTCGGAGCCTCGGAGGCCAGCGGGGGATCGTAAAGCGTCGCGTCGCCGCATACGCCCGAGTGCGTTGAATTTCTTGTTTAACCCCTACGCCAACGGCGTGGGCGGATCGTGGAATAACGACTTTCGTTCGCGCGCACGCCGATGGCGTGGCGGTTAAACATCTTTTTCAACACGCTCGCCAGAGTGCGGGATGAGCAGCAGTCATGGACGGTGAACAGAAATCAGGTTTGGGAACACTCGACTTTCCGGTTCGCGCTGCGCCCACGAATGCTCCCAAGGAACTGTTCGCCGATTTGTTTGCCGAGCTGTCTGCGGAAACTCGCAGCCTGTTGGCCGATCCGCACATGGCCACGCTGGGCGTGAAGACCGACTCCAGTGCGTCCGCGTATGCACCGAAAGCACCGCTCTCGCTTCAAGACAGCGGGCTGAATCGGATGCAGGTCTGCGATCTGATCCTCAAGCAGCTTTACATGTACGGCAATCTGCTCGGAGTGGACGTCGCGAAGAACGCGCGGCTGCCGTACAACCTGATCGACGAGAGCCTGCGATTCCTCAAGGACGAGAAGTGCATTGAAGTCACGGCGGGTGACTATCTGGGCCGCGCCTCGTACCGCTTCAGCCTGACCGATATGGGCCGCACGCGTGCTCGCGATGCCTTTGAACAATGTCGCTACGTCGGGCCTGCTCCCGTGCCTCTGGAGTCCTATGTCGCCCAGTGCCGCGTGCAAGCCGTGGCGGGAATTAAGTGCGATGCGGCCCGGTTGCTCGAAGCGTTTCAGGGGCTGGTGATCGGGCCGGTGTTGCTCGACGAATTGGGTCCGGCGGTTTGTAGCGGCCGATCCATTTTCATCTACGGCCCACCGGGAAACGGCAAATCGACGGTCGCCCGAGGTCTGGGCCGATTCCTCAATATGTTCGCCGGCGACATCTATGTCCCCTACGCGATCACGACCGAGAACTCGATCATCACGATCTTCGATCCGACGGTGCATCACGTCACGGACAACTACGACGAAGAATCGGCCGGAACGCGAGAGGCCCTCATCGCCGATCAGCGGCAGAGGCTGGAAGGGAGTGTCGATCTGCGATGGCGGCGAGTGAGACGTCCCGTCGTCATCACCGGCGGCGAACTGACGCTCGACCAGCTTGACCTGCGCTACAACAAGACCAGCAACTTCTATCAGGCCCCGGCACAGATGAAGGCCAACGGCGGAGTCTTTCTGATCGACGACTTCGGACGGCAGATCGTCACGCCGAGAGATTTGCTCAACCGCTGGATCGTGCCGTTGGAAGAGCGGATCGATTATCTCACGCTGGCGACCGGCAAAAAGTTCTCGGTGCCGTTCGAGATGCTGATCATCTTCAGCACGAACCTCGACCCCGGCGAATTGGTGGACGAGGCGTTCTTGCGCCGCATCCGGCACAAGGTTCAAATCGGGCCGCCCGACCGCGAGATGTACACGAAAATTTTCCGGTTGGCGTGCGACCAGCGGAAACTGCCGTTCGATGAACGCGCGGTCCACTACCTGTTTGCGAACCACTACGCGCACGGAAGGTCGCCGCGATCGTCAGATCCGCGAGATTTGATAGAGATTGCCCAGTCAATCTGCCGATTCCGAAATCAGAGTTTCGTGCTGTCGCAGAAGCTGATGGAGGAAGCCACCTCACGTTTCTTCTGCAAGCTTGGACGCGACTCCCGTTGAACCAACTCTCTTCTTTCTTCCTCAAACGAACCCCGCGCGGATTCACGTTCGTCGCACACGGAGGTGTGGCATGTCGATGACTCGCTTCACCGCTGTGATCTTGATGGCCTCGCTCCTGACGGGCTGTGCCTCTTCCGGCAACCGCTGGCCGTCGTTTGCCAAACGGGACGGCGTCCATCGCGACAGTGGGGTGCGCAGGAACCTCAAAGACCCGTCGAAGCTCGACCTCGCGTATGCCAAATGGCAGGAGCAGCTCGGCAACATGACCGAGGCCCGTGAACGCTATCAACGGGTGCTGCACGACGAGCCGCAATCGGTCGATGCCCTGTTGGGCTTGGCTCGCATGGATCAGCTCGCCGGTCGACTCACCGAGGCCGAGCAGGGTTTTCGCAAAGCCCTCAAGACATCGCCCGGCGACCCGCAGGTCTTGGATGCCTTGGGACAGTTCTACGCCGCTCAAGAAAAGTGGCCGCAGGCGATTGATGTGTTGAAGCAGGGTCTGCAAGTCGCTCCCAACGACGACACGATCCGCTTCCATCTGGCCGTCGCGACCGCCCAATCGGGTGATCTCGTGACCGCCAAACCGCACTTCGTCAATTCCGTCGGCGAGGCCGAAGCGGAATACAACCTGGGACTGATCCTGCACGATCAAGGCAAGCTCGAATTGGCCGAGCAGCATTTCGTCCAAGCCGTCGTCAAGAAACCGACGCTCGAACAAGCTCAGTATTGGCTCAACGAGATTCGCATCGAAAAGGAAACGAAGAACCTGCTCGTCGGCACGTCCGGCAGCAAACCACGCCCGGAGATGCAGGCTCCGGCAGGAGCGTTGCCGACCAATACCCGATTGAGAACCACCGAAGTCGCCGAGCAAAGATTCAGTCCCAACGACGTGCTTGGAATTCAACAGACGGCGGGTCAGCAGCCGTACTCCGCACCGCGAGCCAATGTTGCTCCGGCCACCAACACGGTCCCGGCGGCAAACAATTGGCCAGCCACCTCACGCTCGGCGAATGTCAGCAACCCGTTTGCGACAGGGACCGCGCCGCCCGCTCTCCCCGCGATCAACGGCGGTCTGACCCCGCAGCAGCTTGAGCAACTTCGCAATCAAAGATAACCCGATGCGCCAGGTTTGAAGTTGCGTATTTCAGACCAACCTCAGGGCAGCGATGCCTGAAAGTGGATTTGATCATTTCTTGCCTTCATCCGCGGTTCGGCTTTGTCATCCGCGGGCAGCCTTTCGGGGAAGACTGCCTGCGGATGGCAAAGCCGGACCACGGATGAAAGGCGGCGAGTCACGATTGCCAGAGCCTCTTGGGTTGCGAGCGCAGTCCGGGCCAAGTCCCCTCTCCCGTCTCTGTCGTGTCACAAATGTCTTGCTTGGCACCACCGTCGCCGCAATGTGGCTCGACGCTCCGCGTCGAGAGTCGCGACGCGGAGCGTCGCGCCACAATGCGCGCACGCCGACAAGAATCTGAGAACTAGTAGTACGTCACCCCCGAGGCCCGTGGCTAGCGCCATCGGCTCACAGAGCGAGCCACACTCTCCCTAGAATCTGCCGCAGGTGTCTGCCGTGAACGCCAAACTTCGATTATTCGTTCCGGATTCGTCGTCAGACGCTCCCTTGGCCGCTCCGAAGACGTTGTCTCGCGGCAGCCAGTCCGTTCGCAGGAGCCGTATCATGTCCAGCCATGCCTCGCTTAAGTCCCGTCTGCCCGAACTCACCAATCAGATCGTCGAGACATACCAGCAAATCGGCTCGATCAACCATCTTGGCCATTCGGCGTTGCCCAGCCGCGAGGCGATCATCCAAATCCTGATCGACCTGACCGAGGTGCTGTATCCCGGCTATCGCCGCCGCCAGAACTTGCACCTCGGCAACGTCGTGTACCACACGGGCGACTTGATCGACGGCATCTATGATTCTCTGGCCGAGCAAATTGCACGGGCGCTCGAGCATGAATCCCGCGTCAGCCCGCCCGTCGATGCGGACGGTTCCGCGATCGATTTCCTGATGCCAGCCCAGGTACGAACATTCGCGTTTCTCGAAACGCTGCCGGAGATGCGGCGGATGTTGGCCGCCGACGTGCAAGCCGCGTTCGACGGCGATCCCGCCGCCAAGACGCTCGACGAGATTATCTTCTGCTATCCCGGCCTCGAAGCGATTACCGTCCATCGGATCGCTCACGAGCTGTACCGTCTGCAAGTGCCGTTCATCCCGCGGATCATGTCCGAGTGGTCGCACAGCCGCACCGGCATCGACATTCATCCGGGAGCTCAAATCGGCCCGTCATTCTTCATCGATCACGGCACCGGCGTTGTGATCGGCGAGACCACCGTCATCGAACGCAACGTGAAGCTTTATCAGGGCGTGACGTTGGGCGCGCTGAGCTTTCCCAAGGACGCCGACGGCAACATCATCCGCGGCGCGAAGCGACATCCGACCATCGAAGAGGGGGTCGTGATTTACGCCAATGCAACGGTGCTCGGCAGCGACACGGTCGTGGGGAAGAACTCGGTGATCGGCTCAAGCTGCGCGATCACCAAGAGCGTCCCACCCAACACGCAAGTCACGATGGAAAAGCCTCAGTTGCGCTTCCGCGATGCGTCGTGACGATCGAATGTTGCGTTGGCGAAGATCGTGGCCTACGCTCAAGACGTCATTCGAGTGAGGTGTGATATGTCACGAGCGCAAACCGAAGCCATTAATGCTGCTGTTCCCTGTCAGGCGGATGCGCCGACAAACATCGCTCAGGGGCGCGCGGCCGCGCGGCTGCCGGTGAATGCGGAACTCTCGATCCAGCAGGCGGCCGAAGTGCTCAATGTCTCCCCACCATTTGTCTCGCGATTGGTTGAGTCGGGAGCACTGCCCTCTCGCAAGCTGGGGACACGCCGCAGCGTCGCCCTTCGCGATCTCTTGGCATTCAAACAACGAGACGACCACGATCGACAACGGGCTGCCGATCAGCTCGCCGCTGATGCTCAGGATTTAAGAATGGGCTACTGATGGACCCGTCGCCCACCGTCGTTCTTGATGCCTGCGTGTTGTACTCCGCACCGCTGCGAGACCTGCTAATCCGCGTTGCACAAGCCAGCCTGATTCGCGCTCGCTGGACTGAGGACATCCATGCTGAGTGGATGCGCAATGTCCTCATCAAGAATCCTCAAACGACATTGGAGCGCTTGTCGCGAACCAAATCATTGATGAATGCCGCCGTGCGCGATTGCCTCGTCACTGGTTTCCATGAATTGGTCGCCACGCTTCATTTGCCCGATCCAGATGATCGACATGTCCTTGCCGCAGCAATTCGAGCGAAGGCAACTGCCATTGTGACGTTCAACCTTCGCGACTTTCCCGACAAACTGCTGGCACCACACGGCATAACAGCCGTGCATCCGGACGGCCTGCTTTCGAGCCTGTTGGATGATTCTCCCGACGACTTCTGCGTCGCTGCTCAACAGCAGCGCGCTGCCTTGAAGAATCCACCGAAGTCCGTTGCCGAATACCTGGCAACATTGGAATTGCAGGGCCTGATTCAGACCGCGACGAAGTTGAGGGAGTTTCGAGATCGAATCTGATTCTTGCCCGTGCCGAGCGCGTCACTGCTGCTGAATCCGGT
This sequence comes from Planctomycetaceae bacterium, assembly GCA_046156195.1. Classification (GTDB taxonomy): domain Bacteria; phylum Planctomycetota; class Planctomycetia; order Planctomycetales; family Planctomycetaceae; genus SXKJ01. The sequence continues at coordinate 9,581 of JBJXEX010000209.1, forward strand.
AAAGCTGCTTCTCCGTCCGAATGAACAACGCTCCGTCGGCCACGGCATACGACGCGAACGTGCGCGGCTCCAGAGGATTCTTTGCCAGTTCCACATACTCGGCACCTGGTTGCAAGACGATGCCGTCCCCTTGCTCGCTTTGCAGATAGATCTTCCCGTCGGCCAACAATGGCGAGGCGGAATAGTTGCCGCCGACACGCTGTTGCCAGACTTGCTCGCCGGTCGTTGCTTTCATCAAGGTCGCGATGCCCGCGTCGCTGACGACGAAGAGGTTGTCACCGACCAGCAATGGCGACGGAGTATGTGGCGGCATCGACTTGCTGGTGATCTTCCAGGCGACGTGCGTGTCGGTGACGTTCCCTTTGCCATCCGGCTTGATCGCCAACAGCGTCGGGGTGTCGTAGCTGGAGCTGACAAAAATCAGGCCGTGGCCGAACACCGGTCGCGGAATCACCGAGTAGCCCAGACCGTAATCGACGCGCCAAATCTCGCTGCCGTCTTTCGGTCGATACGCCGCGACGTGGAACGTGCCGGGAGCAACGATTTGCTTCTCGCCGTTGACCTCGATCAACAGTGGCGTGCCGAAGGAGAACTTCGTGCCGTTCTTGTGCTCGCGAGTCGTCCGCCAGCGAATCTCCCCCGTCGCCTTATCGAGTGCCACGATGAACATGGCATTGGCCCCATCACAGGTCACGACCAGCAGGTCATCGACGAGGATCGGCGAACCGCCGTTGCCGTGTCGCGGCTCATATTTCAGCTCGCGATTCTGCCAGACGATTTTCCCATCGAGCGTCAGGCAGGCGGTCCCGTGCGTTCCGAAATGGACGAAGAGATGTTTGCCGTCCGAGATCGGTGTCGGGCTGGCGTGGCTATTCTTGGAATGAATGGGCTTGGCCTCTTTGCCGTCTTGCAAGAAGACCTCGGTGTCCCAAATGGGTTTGCCCGTCGCGACGTTCAGGCCAACCGCTCGCAGCGACTGATCCTTCTTGTCCCCGTCACCCGTGCCCACGGCGGTCGTCAGGAAAAGACGCTCACCGACCACAATCGGGGACGACCAACCGAGTCCGGGGATCTCTTGTTTCCACGCGACGTTTTTCGTCGAGGACCATTCGATCGGCAGCTTCGAGCCATCCGCATGTCCTTGTCCGGTGGGGCCACGAAACTCGGTCCAATCGCCGGCCGAGGCACTTGTCACCGCAAGTCCGAGAACGCCAATCGCCAGAATGCTTCGCATGTTTCTCTCCGGGGTCGTGATCGATTTTCGATTGAGATTCTCCGACTGCGGTTCAATCGAAAATCAAAAGTCGCCAATCACAAATCCTCATCACTTCACTTCAATCACTTCCAACTTGCGTTTGCCGCGCGGCGTGACGAGTTCGACGACGTCGCCAACCTTCTTGCCTTGAATCGCTTGGCCAAGCGGGCCGCTGAGCAGGATTTTCATGATGTCGGCGTCGTAGTCTTCCTCGCCCGGCCCGACGAGTTCATAGCCTTCCTTCTTGTTATTGCCGAGGTCTTTGAGCATGACCACCGAGCCGAACGCGGCGACCCCTTTGGGCATCGTGGACTTGTCCACGATCACGCAGTGCGACAGCCGATGCTTGAGCTGATTGATCTTGGCCTGCATGCGGCCCTGATTCTCGCGCTGGCCGTGATACTCGGCGTTCTCGCGGAGGTCGCCTTCCGCGCGCGCGTCCGCGATTAACACCGCGAGCTTCGGCATCTCTTCCTCTTCCATACGGCGGATTTCTTCCCGCAGCTTGTTGTAGCCTTCAGCGGAGATCGGCTCGCGTTCCATGGCCGACGGCCCTTTCAGAATTCAAATTTGAGCCACCGAGGCGGATCAAATTCATCGACAGTGGTTTTTCGAAGACAGTGGTTTTCGACGACAGGCAACTACAACAGCCCGGCGGCTCCTGCGAGCGGCCGGGCTGTTGCGGCGGGATGGTATGAGGTCAAATCGAAAGGCGAAAGACTGGATTCGGGCCGAAGACTGAGCTTTTTTTCTCGTTCCCACGCTCCGCGTGGGAACGAATCCGCTGCGGTGGACTCGATGTCGCGCACGCGACGCGGAACGTCGAAACTTGCGTTCCCACGCAGAGCGTGGGAACGAGATTTTCAGATCGACGTTAAGACGTTGCCGTTCTTGCCTCAGACTGTTCGATCAACTGACAAACCGAGTCGGCCGCAAATACGCGATGGCCACCACTGGTCCCCCGAAAGACGAACAACTCTTTTGAACGCACAACAACCTCCGGATGAGTGACTAGAAGTCGATCGCCACTCAGGAATTCGACCCAGAACGCTCGAAACGGCCGACGGCGCGTGAACGACCGCACGGCGAATTCCAAAAGGTTGGCCGTCATGAAACCGCCTTGTGCGTCAGTAGCTGAATGGTTCGGACATCGTTCCAGTCAAAGGTCACTAACTCGTAGTCGTCCGAAAGAAATGCGGCACCGCCATTGATCGCGAAATTCGGATCAACGAAGGAAATGACACGGCCATCCAGCAATTCCACCTCAAACGGCTGAAACGGCTCGCGATGCTTCAACTCAATCAGTTGGTCATCGATCTCTCGAGCGTTCATGGCAATTGTCCCTTTGAATTCTGACGGGATTAGGCTTCCTTCATTTTCTCGTTCCCACGCTCTGCGTGGGAACGAGATTCATCACTCAGACATTCGCCCATTGACCGGTCTTCGCGCTCCCCAGCACCGCGTCGCAGACCTTTTGAGTTTCCAGCGCATCGCGGAATGTCGGGCCGCACGGAGTCCCCTTGGCCAGAGACTCGCAGAAGTCGGCGACTTGATGCACGAAGCTGTGTTCGTAGCCGATCTGCAAGCCGGGCACCCACCACTTGCCCATGTAGGGATGATCGCCGTCGGTGATGTGGATCGAACGCCAGCCGCGCAGGTTTCCGGCGTCGCGATGATCGAACCATTGCAGGCGATGCAGATCGTGCAAGTCCCACTTGATCGAGGCGTGCTCGCCGTTGATCTCGAACGTGTAGAGCGCCTTGTGACCGCGGGCGTAGCGCGTCGATTCAAACAGTCCCAGCGAGCCGTTCTGAAAGTGGCACAGGAACGCGCAAGCGTCGTCGATGCCGACCTTCTCGACCTTGCCCGTCGCGGTGTGAGTTCGCTCTTTGATAAAGGTCTCGGTCATGGCCGTGACGTTGGCGACACTGCCGTTGAGCCAAATCGCCGTGTCGATGCAGTGGGCGAGCAAGTCACCCGTCACGCCGCTGCCGGCCGCCGCGACGTCCAAGCGCCAGAGTCCGTTGCCTCCTTGCGGCAGGTCGGCGGAGATAGTCCAGTCCTGCAAAAAGTTGGCACGGTAATGAAAGATCCGTCCGAGCTTTCCTTCGTCGATCAACTGCTTCGCGAAGGTCACGGCGGGGATGCGGCGGTAGTTGTACCAGACGGTATTCGCAACCTTGGCTTTCTCAACCGCTAGGCACATCTCTTCGCCCTCGGCCGTATTCATGGCGAGCGGCTTTTCGCACAGGATCATTTTGCCAGCGGCCGCGCAGGCCAGAGCAATCTCTTTGTGCAAGTTGTTCGGGACGCAGATATCGACCGCGTCGATGTCTTTGCGATCGACGAGCTTTCGCCAGTCGGCCTCAGTGGACTGATAGCCCCAAGTGTCGGCGAACTTTTTGATCTCGTCGGCGTTGCGAGCACACGCGGCCTTCAGCACCGGCTTGTATTCCAGCTCCGGGAAAAAATTGGCGACGCGGTTGTAGCCGTTGGAGTGTGCTCGGCCCATAAAGCCGTAGCCGATCATGCCGATGTTCAGAGGCTTGGTCATTCGCTGTGTCTCCTGCGTGAAAGTGATTCGTGGCGATCGTGCCGACTGAGCCGTTCGCGGACCCGCCAGTGGCGGACGGCACGGAAACTCGATTTTCGTCGGGGCGGGATTGAAATGGGAAAAGACCTGTTGAGCAACCGTCGCGCACGGCCGATTTCTGGCGTGATTCGCGACGCTTCCAACGAATCCCGGCAGCGACTAGCGACGTTCCAATGGTGGTAGTACAAAGCCAAGCGGGTTGGCAGTCGGTTGCTCAAAGGATCATCGCCTCAGCAATGCGAAGTTCTCGCCATCAAGGAATCGCCGATGCCCATCGACCACGACGATGCGGGATGCTCATGGCCGCTTTGATTGACATCGTCGAGATCACGAAAGACTACGGCCGGTTCCGGGCGCTGGATGGGGTGTCGTTGCAAGTCGAGTCGGGGATCACCGGCTTGCTGGGGCCGAACGGGGCGGGCAAGACGACGTTGATCAAAGTGTTGCTCGGACTGGTGAAAATCAGTGGCGGACGCGGCCGACTGTTGAATTATGAACTCGGCTCGCAGTACCGCGAGATTCGAGCCAACGTCGGCTACATGCCCGAAGATGATTGCTTTCTGCACGGCATGACGGGGATCGAGTGCGTGCAGTTCGTGGCTCAGCTTTCGCGGATGCCGGCCATCGAGGCGCTCCGTCGAGCGCATGAAATTCTCGACTTCTGCGGACTGGCTCAGGAGCGCTATCGCACGGTCGAAACGTACTCGACCGGGATGCGACAGAAGCTGCGATTCGCTCAGGCGATCGTGCATGATCCGCCCGTGCTGATTCTGGATGAGCCGACATCCGGCCTCGATCCCGAAGAGCGAGTCATCATGCTCAATCGCATTCGCGTGTTGGCTCGCGATCACGGCAAGGGAGTGCTGATTTGCACTCACATCCTGCCCGACGTGCAGTCGATCAGCGATTCCGTCGTGATTCTGGCTCGTGGTCGAGTGCAGGTTTCGGAGCGGTTGTCGAAATTGAATCGCCCGGCGGAGCCATCGTTGGAAGTTCGATTGCTCGGATCGTCGGATCGCTTCATAGAGCAGATGCGCGGTCGCGACGTGCCGATCGAGGTGAGGTCGGATGGCCTGTTGATCCTGCGCGGCTCACCCGATGAGTTGGCCACTCTGGCTTGGCAGGTGGCGCGGGAATGCGGTGTCGGTGTGCGATCGCTGACGCCGTCTCGCAACTCGCTGGAAGAGATCTTTTTGAAGGCGGTTCGCGAGGGGGACGACAAGTGAATCAGACTTCGCACGATAAATTCGCGGAGGAACCTGCGGCGAGCGCCTTGCGGCTCAGTTCGGCGGAGGTCGCATCCGACAGTGGCCCGGATGGTCGCGGTGTGAATCGGTTGGGGTATCGCGGTTGGTCGGGGCGGTTGGATTCGGGCGCGATGCGTTGGACGGTGATCTCGTCCGTGGGGATTCGCCGAGCATGGCAAAGTCGCTGGCTGCGGCGCATGTTGTTTTTCGCCTGGTTGCCCGCCGTGTGGTTTGGAGTCGGCTTCTTTCTTTGGGAGCAGGCGGCGCTTTATCCGGAATGGCGACAAGCACTGCGACCGTTTCTGCAAGCGATGCCGCCCACGGCGGAGTTCGATCAGATTCGGGAGTCGGTTCGCACGGGGGACTTGGAAAGCAGTCGTCACACGGTCTGGGCGTGGCTGCTGCAAACGCTATTTCGGAATCCGCAGGGAGTGTTGATGGTGATGGTCGTGGGCTTGATCGCGCCGCCGATGATCTCGCAGGACGTCCGCTCGCGAGCGTTCTTGTTGTACTTCTCGCGTCCGCTGACTCGCGGCGAGTATCTGTTGGGCAAGCTGGCCAGCGTGTGGGCCTATCTGTCGGTGATTTCGACGGGGCCGGCCTTGGCGCTGTATGGCCTGGGAGTTCTGTTGTCGCCCAATCTGGGGGTCGTTTCCGCGACGTGGGATTTGCCGTTTCGCATCGTGGCCGCGTCGTTGGTGCTGATGCTGCCGACGTCGGTCTTGGCACTTTGCTTTTCGTCGCTGACTCAGGAGAGCCGTTACGCGGGGTTCGCTTGGTTCGCCGTGTGGATTCTGGGTTGGTTCACTTACGGAGCCGCCTCATCGGCCGAGGCAATCACTGCTCAACAGGAAGCGTACCGCACCGGCATTCCGATCTCATTGGAGCAATCTTCTTGGACTCATGTGTCGCTGTATCACACGCTGGGGCGAGTGCAGTCGTGGATCTTCGGCTTTGCGGATTTTCGAGACGTGTTGGCCTCGGCGGTGATCCTGGTCGTCGTGACGTTGATGGCTCTGGCGATTCTGCTGCGACGAATTTCGGCTCCGATGCGGGTTTGAGTTTCTAGGTAGCCGCGTTCGCTTTGAGGCATCATCCATGATCGAACTGCGGAACGTCACGAAGCTCTACGGCAAGGTGATCGGCGTGAACGATTTCACGTTGACGCTGGAGCCGGGTGCTTATGGATTGCTGGGGCCGAACGGTTCGGGGAAATCGACGTTGCTGAATCTGATCACCGGCCAGCTTCGGCCCACGCTGGGAACGGTGCGAGTGCTCGGTGAGTCGCCTCGCAACAACGCTCGGTTGTTTCGCCGACTCGGTTACTGCCCCGGCAGCGAGGGGCTGTATGCCAGCGTTTCGGGATACGACTGGGTGAAATACTTACAGCAGCTTCAGGGCATGTCGCCTCGGCAGGCGGAAGTGGCGGCGACCGAGTCGCTCGAATTGGTGGGGATGTCTCAGGCCATGCACCGGCCGATTGCCAGTTACTCGCGCGGCATGAGACAACGGACGAAGCTGGCTCAGGCCATCGCTCACAACCCGGACTTTCTGATCCTCGATGAGCCGTTCAATGGACTTGATCCGGTGGGACGGCACGAACTGACGACGGTGCTCCGGCAATGGATTGGGCAAGGCAAGAGTCTGTTATTTGCCAGCCATTTGCTGCACGAGATCGAATCGCTGACGCAATCGTTTCTGCTGATCTGCGGCGGGCGATTGCTGGCATCGGGGACGGCTCAGGACGTTCATGCGATGATGGTCGGACTGCCGAACGAAGTGGCTCTGCGCTGCAACGATCCTCATGCCTTGGCCGCGCTGTTGCTGCGCGAACATGCGGCCGACTCGGTGCGGATCGCGGACGGGATGCTGACCGTGGCGACTCAGCAGCCGGGTCGCTTGTTCGAGCAACTTCCCGGCTGGCTCAAGGAGTCGGGACTGCAAGTTTCGGAAATGCACTCGGCGGACGAGTCGTTGCAGGAGCTATTCAATTCTCTGATGAAGCTGCATCGAGGAGAGCTGTGATGGGCAATGTCGGAGCGGTGTTTCTCTTCGAGTGGAAGCGAGCGTTGACTCTGCCGCGCATGGCTTGGTGGGGGGTATTGGCGCTGTTCCCGGTCTTCATCGTCGGAGTGATTCGCTTCACGACGTCTCAACTTCCACACGGTCAGCAGCCGCCGCGCGAGTTTTGGGCCGGCATGCTTTACGCCTTGATCCCGATGCTCGTGTCGATGCTGGGGAGTTTGCTCTGGGCCACACCGGCGATCTCGGCCGAGTTGGAACGGCGGAGCTGGGTTTATCTGACCGTGCGTCCGAATGGAGGGACGGCGGTGTTGCTCGGAAAATATCTGGCGGCCGTGACGTGGGTGCTTCCTCCGGCGCTGATTGGCCTGACGATCTCGGTCCCGTTGGCCGATTCGGGCGATGACTGGCGCTTGTGGTGGGCGCTGGTCCGACTGATCTGCCTCTCGTGTCCGGCCTACGGAGCCATCTATCTGTTGCTTGGGACGCTGTTGCCTCGCCGTGCTCTGGTGCTGGCGGTGGCCTACACGTTGATCTTCGAGTTCGTCATTCGATTCGTCCCCGCCGTGATCAACAAGTTGTCGGTGCAATTCCGCTTGCAAGCGCTGCTGTTTGAATGGTGCGACCTCCCCATTCCCGGAGGCCGTCAGTCGGGAATGCTGGCCCTGCTGGGAGACGCTCCCGCTTGGGAACACGTCGCGATCTTGCTGCTGCTGCCGCCCGTTTTGCTGTCCCTCTCCGTCGCGATCCTGCGCTGGAGCGAATTCTCGTCATCCGCCGAATCGGATGTTTGAGTCCGTGGCGAGGAGAATGTCGGGAGGCGTTCCAACGTCACGGTTCACGGCAGCGCGTCGTACTGGCCCCACGGAATGGGCATCTTGGGTTTGTGGGTCTGATGCCGGCCGCGCACGTCGATCGGGCGATCGCGGTAGTAGTCGATGAAGCGGCAAAGCTGCTTGACCGATTCATGAAAGACTCGCCCACCCTTTTCCTTCGTCGCTTTCTCCGCGTCGCCGAGCACTCCGGTGTCGTTGTAGCTGCTGGTCCAGGAGATCAACGCTCCGGGACCGGCACCGAAGAGATCGACCCAGTTGAACGGGTTGTCTTCGTCGTTCATCTTGATCGTGCCGCTCTTGATCTTGTCTTTGCGCACGCCGTCTTCGTCGAGGTACAGATACAGCGACGTCTCCAGCTCGCAGGCGTGCGAGCAGCCACCGGGGAATTTGCTTTCGCGCCAGCTCGGCAGGAACGTCTTATCGACGGTCAGCAGGTTCCACCAGGCGATGAGCACGCACTCGGCGTCGGTTTCGAGGTTCGTGCGCCGCGCGGCGAGATCGAGGTTCGGCATGTTCGAGCCGTGGCCATTCAGCAGGATGATCTTCTTGAAGCCGTGGTACGCGAGCGACTTCGTCACGTCGAGCACCTGCTTGATGAAGGTCTCCCAGTGCGTGTTGATCGTGCCGGGGAAGTCCATCACATGCCCGGTGTAACCGTAAGCGATGGTCGGCAGGACGAGCACCTTGTCGCGCATCGCCTCGCCCACTCCGCGAGCGATCCCGCCCGGACACATCAGATCGACATCCAGCGGCAGATGTGGTCCGTGCTGCTCGACCGCACCGCAGGGGATGATGCAGACCTGCCGCATCTCGATCGCCTCGTTGATCTCCGGCCAGGTCAGTTTTTCGTAACGCCATTCGGTCGCGGCTCGGCTGGTCATCGCGCGGTCTCCGGTTGAGGGAACCTGTTCTTGAGGCGATTTTTGCAAAGGCATATTCTGGTTTCACCATGACACTGACACAAATCCAAGCCGCCGCTGGTGAGTTGCCGCTGGCCGAGAAGCAGGAATTACTTCATTTTCTGCGGGGACAGTTGCAGAGAACGCGTCCAACAAATCCGCGAAGCCGCCAGCAATGGTTGGCAGAGTTGGAACAGACGGCGAAGACGCTGAAGACGGGAATTCCCGGCGACGATTTGCAAACCATTCTGGATGAACTTCGGACGGATCGGTGAGCCATGAGCTATTGGGACACGTCCGCAGTCATCAAGCTTTTTACGGCGTCTACCTCGCTCGCCGACGCAATCGTTCGAGGCGAGTCCGCCAAGCGGACAATGACAGCGATTTGCGCCAGGAACCGCGATTCTCTTGCGACCATGCGGTGGCCGCGACTGAGCCGAGCAGCATTCCCGCCATCGTTGCCACTCGGCTGCCGCGTTGAGGCAACGTCGCTACGGTGTTTGAGCCGCGCGTCAGAAAATCGAATTCGTTCCAGCCGGCTTCGTCCTCCCAGCCACGCAGGATCGCGCTGACCTCTTCGTCGTCCGAGTCCTGCGGCGAGGGCATGTCGTCGGATGTGGGATCTTCCGGGGCGGCTTTCGACATCGGCCGAGCGTTGTTGTCTTTCATTGGCCCAGGTGTCTGCTCGGTCCCCACGGGCACCACGAAGTCTGGCTCGGTGCGGAACAACGCATTGATGATTTCGTCAATCGCTTGCTCAGGGGTCGGCACGGCGGAGTCGTCGATTGAAGCCGGTTTGGTTGGCTTTGGTCTCGGCTCGATCGGAATCTCGTCGAGTTCACTTTCAGGAGCCGGGATGCCGACCAGCGGTGACAGGCCGTTGGATGTTTTGGTTTCAACCGCGAGCGGTGGCGCGGTGATCGCAGAAAACGCGACAATCAAATCGGACTGCCGAACATTCGTCGTCAACAACAACGGAGGTCGGCTGATCGGCAAGTCGCGCGACGAGCGGACGGCGACGTTATCGAGTTTCAATTGCCCCGCGCCGGTGACCGAGAAGACCGCATCAAACGCGGTTCCGTCGATCACCGTGGTTTCAGAACCGATGAGCGTGACATCGTTCGTCACCGGCAACGAACCGTTCGCGGCCGAGATCATGATGACTCCGGCCGGTAGAGTGATCGTGTCGGCCCCGGCGTTCGCGTTGGACTCTTCCAATGCGGCTCGCAGCGTGGCTCGACCGTTGGCATCGGCAGCGATCCCGTCGCCGACGTTCGCATCGTGCGAGTCCGCCAGACTGTTGACGAAAAACGCGGACAACAATCGACGCGGCTCAAACGCTTCCGCCGAGTAGCCTCGCAAACTGCGGCGACGTCGCGCCGGTCGAAGTGATTTCCAGGTCGTGACGATTCGTTTCCACCACGCGTGAATCGGCATCATGCCCCCTTGGAGAGTCGGCCCGCTGGTCTTACAAGCTGTCAACTCGTTGGATCGGCAATGGGATCGGAACAGTCCCAAGCAAAGATTGCCGGTCATGCGGTTTGGTCGGACTCTGCGGGCAACTCTCGAAGGAAGATTTCCGGACGAATGCCGAGAGCCGATGGCCGACAGCCGTGATCACACTTTTTTGAGAACCAAAAAACGGAATAGCGGCAATCGGCTGTCGGCCATCGGCATTCGGCTGTCGGCCATCGGCATTCGGCCGGAGAGTGGCTTCGGAATGGAATCGAACTCATGCGCGGACTCGTGACAGGCGGCGGCGGATTTCTAGGACGGTACATCGTTGAGCAACTTGTCGCGCGCGGCGATCAGGTGCGAGTCTTCAGCCGGCAGCGCTATCTCGAACTCGATACGCTGGGAGTCGAATCACTCAGCGGCGATCTGCAAGACGCTTCGGCTGTCGCGGCAGCGTGCGAGGGAATGGATGTTGTCTTTCATGCTGCGGCACTGCCCGGCATCTGGGGGCCGTGGAAGTTGTTTCACGGAGTCAACACGCTCGGTACGAGCAACGTCATTGAGGGTTGTCGGCGTCACGGCGTTGGAAGACTCGTCTTCACCAGTTCGCCGAGCGTGGTCTACGACGGGCACGACCATCTCGGTGCGGACGAGTCGCTGCCGTACTCGACGAAATTCCTCTGCCATTACCCGCACAGCAAAGCGCTCGCCGAGCGAGCCGTGCTGGCGGCCAACGGGATCGACGGCCTGGCGACGTGTGCCTTGCGACCGCATCTGATCTGGGGACCGCGCGACACGCAGCTCATCCCCCGATTGATCGAGCGAGCGAAGCGCGGCCAACTCCGACGTGTCGGCGACGGACGCAATCTGATCTCGATGGTCTATGTGGAGAACGCCGCGCGAGCACACCTGCAAGCGGCCGATGCGTTGACGCTCACATCGCCGCTCGCCGGCCAAGCCTACTTCATCAACGAACCGGAACCGGTCAATTTGTGGGACTGGGTCAACACGCTGCTGGGCCGCGCCGGATTGCCGCAGATCTCCAAGTCGATCTCCGCTGGAGCAGCTTCGGCCATCGGTACGGTGTTGGAAGGAGTCTACGGCCTATTGCACATCGGTTCCGAGCCGCGGATGACTCGCTTCGTCGCCTCGCAGTTAAGCCGCTCGCACTGGTATCGCGTGGAAAAGGCTCAGCGAGACTTCGGCTTTGCATCCTTGGTCACTGTCGAAGAGGGGCTGAGGAGATTGCAGCTTCCCAACGGCAGCGAGCGATGACGGTGACAGCCATCGTTTTGAGAGCGATCTTTCACGATCGTTCGCTCAGTCCAGGCAAGCGGGATGGGGACGAAGCGGGGTCGCTGGCCGGAGCGGTTGCAGGTTGTGCTCGATGGTTTCGCACAGGGACTTGAGCGGCAGGTCGTTGACGTCGTTGCCGAAGGGGTCTTCGATCTCAACGCCGATCTCTTCGACACCCAGCAGGATGTAGGCGATCAACAGCACGGCGGGCACCGTGGCCCAGCCGAAGTCGGCGACCAAGGCCAGCGGCAGCGTGACGAGATAGACGATCAAGGCTCGTCGCAAGTGGACCATGTAGGCGAAGGGCAGCGGCGTGTTGTGGATTCGCTCGCACGCTCCCATCGCGTCGATCAGCCGTTGCAGGCTGCCGTCGAGCATCGCCTGCTGCACGTCGCTGATCAGTCCGCGCCGAAGGGCGGTGTCGATTTGCTCGGTCATCTTCCGCGAGACCGCAAGTGGGACATGCTGAGCTTGCTCGACTTCCAGCACCTCCGACGCGGGTAGCTCGGACGCCAGCGGGGCGATGCTTTTGCTGCCTCGCAGCCGATGCTTGAGCGACCACGGCCAGGCCATCGTCCACAGCAGCAGCCGGTCGAGCAGCTCGCGATCGTTCTTCAGCAGCGATGTGGAGAGCCGGCCGATGTTCCGGGATTCGTTGACGATGCTGCCCCACTGTCGCCGGCCTTCCCAGAACCGGTCATAAGACACGTTCGTCCGAAACACGAGCAGCAGGCCGAGCGCGACGCCGATCAGCGTGTGGCCATGCAATGGGATGTGAATGGGATACTGGCGTGCGAGAGTGACGATCAGAACTGACCACACGACGCAGACGGCAACGCGGGCGAAGATCTCGCGGACCATCGAGCCGCGAATGTCGAACAGATGGCTGCGCCAATGATGTGGGTCGTATTGGATCATAATTTTGAAGTGCTCCGGCCTGACGGAGCTTTCCCATTTTAGCGGAGCTTTCTCATCATAATTTGGAGTGCTCCGGCCTGACGGAGCTTTCCCATTTTAGCGGAGCTTTCTCATCTGTTTTTCCGATGAGGCCAATGCCCAAGAATCTGATCCACCATCCCGGCAAGCGGGATGGGGGCGAAACAACATTCGATCCCGCGTTCCGCGATTTCACTTCGAGGCCGCTGGTCCCACGGCAGGTTGCGTCCAGGCTCGCTCGAATTCCCCGACTTCGGACGGGTTCGGATGTTTGCGGGATGAGGTGATGCGTGCTCTGACATAGAGTTCATCACCCGTGAAGCGATACGTTCCCGACGGCTGTTCGATGCGCGCGAAGACTTTTCCGATCTCTTCGCTGTAGCGCCGAGTCGCACGAACTTCTTTGCCGTCTTTATCGAGCGCCGGCGTGCTGGTCTTGTCGAAGTCACGGCGTGTGCCGATGAACTCGATCACATAGGTCACGGTCGGATCGGGTTGGACTTCGACTGTCAGACCGTCGGCCGAGGCGGTGACTCGTTCGAGCGTCACACCGCTCGACGCATAGAAGCGGCCGGCCTCCATCGCGTCGATCAGACGTTCTGGCGTGAGTCCGTCGGCGAGCACCATCACCCAGCCACGGCCTGGTTCGGAGGCTCGACTGGGGATGTTGTGGTAGGCATGGCCGTCATCGGTGCCGAGTCCGAACAACGGCGGGAGATTCAGCTCGCCCAATCGAAACGAGTTGATGATGTCCCAAATGCGTTCGATGGAGGCGTGCTCTTTATTGCCGGAGTTATTGACTCCGGGATGACCGTTGTAGACCTCGAAGAAGTTTTCTCCACGAATCCGCAGCAAGTCCTCGGCCGTGACTCCGTAGCCGAAGTTGGGGTGATTCAAGTGAATGATCATCGGCTGGCCGGTTCGTTTGCGCTGCGCGATCAGAGCGTCGGTGTTGTTCTGGATTGTCTCGGCGACGCTGCCGCCGTGGCGGGGCACGACCAGTTCTTTCACGTTGGTCGCATTCATGTGGACCGGGAATTTTTGGAAGGCGTCGCTGACTTCCTCACCTTGAATCAGCAGGAACTTGCCCGGTTGGTTGAAGCGGTCGGCGACCTCGCGAAATGTTTTCAGGCGTGTTTCGAGCCGCTCGTCGGAGCGGCGTTCCTGAACCCAGTCGTTGGGGAATTTCTGTTTGAGCTTGTCGAACGCCTGTTGTTTGCCTTTGGACTTTTCGACGTCGATCCAGCGTTCTTTGTCCGCGAGGACGTTGTGATCGGTGAAGCCGAGGAAGTCGTAGTTGTGTTCTCGATACCACAGGGCGATGGATTCGAGGTAGTCGTCACCGTCGCTCCAGAGCGAGTGCGTGTGCAGATTGCCGCGATACCATTTCAGCGAACCGGTGGCTTGCAGAGTCTGGGCGTTGGCGGGCGCGGGGGTGTGGCCCTGAATCGCAATCAGCGTCAATGCCGCGGCGGCAACCAGAGCGGCAATCAACAGCGAACGAAGCGGATGATGCGTTTTCATGGATGAGGGTTTCCGAGGTGTTGCGAAGCGCGGAGCATGGTAGCGAGGCTGGTCTCTGATCCTAGCGTGGCGTTCGTCGCGCCTACCGTGCCGCGCGTCGCGCGAAGCCCACATTTGCGAGCCGAGCATTCGTCCGGCTATATCTCGTCACCGCGAGTTGGTTCCGCTGAGCCGCTCACAACCCGTTCATCGAAAACCCTTTTTCTTCACCCGCAAGGAGTCGATTCATGGCTACGACGTATACGGCAACGCTCGAATTGGAATGCCGCAAGCAGCACACCTGCGTGGCCTGCGTCAGCCAATACAGTTATGTGATGAAGCGGAAGATCACCGGCACCGGCGGAACGGAAGAGGCTTCACGACAGGCGGCTCAAAACAACTTGGTCAAAGCGGTGGAAGAGGCGGTCGATATTCATGCCTGCCCCTGCTGCGGCTGCCTGCAACCCGAAATGATCGCCTCTCAGAGACAGCCCAAGCATTCGCTCTCCATGTGGATCGGGGTGATTGGGATTGGACTCGCGCTGATCTTGGGAGCACTGCACGTCGTGACCATCGGCATGTCGTCCTTGATCGCGCTCGTGGGAGTCGCGATGGCACTCGGCATCAATGCTGCCACCGCGCTCGCGAATCCGAATGCGTCGCCCGAATCGCAGCGGCAAACCAGTGAATCCGAAGTCTCGTCGGGGATCTTGCAGATCGACTCGAAGACCGGTTTTCAAGGGGACATCCCCAGCAACTGCGGCGAACTGGAAGGTCCGCAGAAAGTCGGTTTGATCCTCTGTGCGGTGGCCGCTCTGTTGGTGCTCAGCCCACCCGTGCTCGCTCTCGTCAGCGGATCGAAGACGAACGATTCGTATCCCGCCGTCGTCGGGCCGGGCGAATCGACCACGATTTACTTTGCAGAATCGATCACTGCCGTCAAAGGGATGTGGAACGGACAAGTCATTGCCAAAGTGACGAACTCGGACGATGCGAACGGTCTCGCTCAAATCCAGGGCGTCACCAACAACAGCAGTTGGGGCAACTCGATTGAAGGCAAAGATGTCTCAAACTCGACCAAAGCGATGTGGGCCACGGTCACGATTCCCGATGACGCGAAACTGGTCGGCAAGACTTTGAATCTCGACCTGACGGTGATGGGCACCTACCCGTTCCGTGAAGGGATGGGATTCTTCAACAACCAAGGGCAATTCCACCATGTGGCTTCGTTGACGGTCTCCGGCGCGCAATCGGGAAGCGTCTACCTGACTTCGTGGTGGGCCGGCGAACTCTTGGCGGCGGTGTTGATCTTCATCTCGTTCGCGTGCTTCAACGCCAACTGCAAAGCGCTCCGCAAGCGCGCCGGAGCGACGGAAGTCAAAGCGACGTAGGCAAGGCATGCCGATACCGCTCGCAGTGAAGAGCAAGATGTTTAACCGCCACGCCATCGGCGTGCGCGCGAGTCGGTCATCCTCCGCGCCCGCGCCGATGGCGTTGGGGTTAAACAAGAAATTCGACGGGAGCCTACGATGCGAATCGCAGTGGCGGAGATCGCGCAAGAGACCGATTCGTTCAGTCCGTTGATTGCGGATCGTGGCGACTTTGAAACGAACGGGCTGTACTTCGGTGACGAGATCCTGGAGCGGATGCGCGGCGTCGGCCCGATTGGAGGATTCCTGGAAGTTGCCGCCGAGCAGTCCGAAGCGGTGGAACTCCTGCCGATCATTCGAGCGTGGGGGAGCGCCGGCGGAACGATCTCGGCCAAGACGCTCCATTGCCTCATGGAGCGATTCCTCACGGGATTGAAGCAGTCGTTGCCGTTGGATGCCGTGTTCTTATCGTTGCACGGCGCGGCCGCCTCGGAGCAAGACGATGACGTCGAGGGTCACGTCTTGCAGGCGGTTCGTGAGATCGTCGGGCACAGCATTCCGGTCGTCGTGGCCTTGGACCATCACGCCAACATCACGCGACGGATGATCGAGCACGCCGACTTACTGGTGGGACATGAGACTCAGCCGCACGATCCGCCGGCGACGGGACGGAAGGTCGCGCGGCTGCTGTTTCGGATGTTGCGGGGCGAGATTCGTCCGACCGTCCGTTGGCGAAAGATTCCGCTGATCACTCCGCAGGACCAGTTCCTCACGTCCTCGGGGCCGATGAAAGAATGGTTCGACTTGGCTCGGCAGATGGAACTTCGCGGCGGAGTACTCGACGTTTCGCCCTATCCGATGCAGCCGTGGCTCGACGTGGTCGAAGGGGGCTGGTCGGTCATCGTTCATACCGACAACGACGCCGAGCTGGCTGATTCACTCGCGGTCGAAATGGCCGACAAAGCGTGGAGTCTGCGCGAACAATTCTGGCGATCCGAACGAGTCGCTCCGGCCGAGGCGGTTCGTCAGGCCATCGCGGCCGAGCGTGGCTTGATCATCCTCTCGGACACGGGTGACTCGGTTTATGGCGGAGCACCTGGTGACAGCACCTGCATTCTGAAAGCTCTGCTTGAGCAACAAATTCCGTGTCCAGCGTTCGTGCCGATGATCGACGCGGCCGCCTTGGAGGTTGCTCTGACAGCGGGTGTCGGCGCACGGATCACAGTCGAGTTGGGTGGCCATCTCGATCACGTCTTCAGCCAACCGGTGCGAGTCACCGGCAGCGTCGCCGCCGTCTCGCAGGGATTCACCGTCGATCTGCGCGACCGAGGCATTTGCGATCTGCGACGAACGGCTCTCTTGGAAGTCGGCGAGATTCGGATCGTGTTGTTGGATCATCGCAGCTTCGCCGTGAATCATCCGGTGCTTTACACGCATCTCGGCTTGGACATCACCGACGCGAAGCTGGTCGTCGTCAAAACGGCGAGCAACTTCCAATTCTTCAGCCGCTGGCGAACCGGCTTGATCCGAGTCGATTCGCCGGGCACGACTCAATCGGACCTGACGGCCTTCCGTTGGCAGCGCCTCCCACGTCCGACGTATCCGCTCGATGTGCTCGCCGACTGGCGTGAGACTGCTCAAGATGTTTAACCGCCACGCCATCGGCGTGCGCGCCGATGGCGTGGCGGTGATACATCTCCGGCGGTTTCACCCAACGAAAAAGCCGACCCAACTGGATCGGCTTTTCGTAAAGTGGCGGGGGCAGGATTTGAACCTACGACCTCGAGGTTATGAGCCTCGCGAGCTACCGGGCTGCTCCACCCCGCGTCAGTCGCACCTTTTTGATCTTTCCACATGCGGATGCGTCGCAAGCGGTGCGGGAGTATATCGGCACGCTGCATGAAGTCGAGCAGCCGTAGTCGATTATTCTTGAGAGAAGAACAATCTGCTGAACCGGGTCATTCCGATCGTGTCGAGGGTTCCCAGAAATGAAGTGCTTCGAGCATCATCAAAGTGAAGCCATCGGCATCTGCGTTTCATGCGGGCGTGGATTGTGCGAACGCTGCCACCGGCTGACCAAAGCTGGCGACCTCATTTGTGGTGAGAACTGCGAACGTCGTTCGGCACGGCGAGATCTCCCACAAGAGTTATTTGCGGAAGAGATGATGGCCAAGAGCCACGAGCATCGGCTCTACGCACAACTCTTTGTCTGGCTGAGTTGTTTGTTTGCTCTCGTGGGAGGAGTGGAACTCGCGGGACTTTGTCTGGTTTGGGCAAAGTTCAATTTCAACCGATTGGGAATCCCGATTTGGTGGTTGGGCAATTTCGACGTGCGAGTTGCCGTGCTCGCAGGATTGACGGGGGTGATCACCGCCGTCGCAGGCCGGCGCTGCCGAACCCTCGCCAACCGGTTCACCGAAAAAGCCATTCGATTCCACGCGAGCGACAAGCAGACCAACGACTAACTCACAGCCGCAACTCTTTCAGCGCGTCGGCCGCCGACAGGATGTAGCTCAGATAGAACGGCCCGAACTCCGCATACCGCGCCGAGGCGCGATCGAACCGCATCGTGTAAACGATCTCCTTGATGTGTTCGGGAGCACGGCCCCACAGCGTCACGCCCCACTCCCAATCGTCGAAGCCGGTCGAGGCGGTGATGAGCTGCGACACGCGACCGGCGAACTTGATCCCGGATGTCGCGTGCTCGGCCATGAGGTCGGCTCGCTCGCTGAACGAGAGCTGATACCAGTTGGCATTCGGGTGCCGAATCTTGTTCATCGGATAAAAGCACGAGATCGGAAACGGTGGGAAGTCTGGATACATCCGCTGTTGATTCATCATCGGCAGCCGCTGCTCGTAAGCGGACATCTTCGCCTGAAACGCCGGGTCGGAGGGATCGGTCCCTTCGCGCTTCAACCGCTCGGCATATTGCACGATCGACGGGACGTATTCGGAAATCTCCGTGATCGAGACGAATGAGTAGGCCGGCTCCAACACCGAACCGAGCCGGCTGGCTCGAATCCCTTGTCGAATCCCGTTGATCACCAGCGGGTCCGGGTCGAGGATCATCAGCCCCAAGTCCGCTTCGTGCCGAGACACGACCGACGTTTGAATCCGTTTCGGAGCACCCTCGCGATTCGGATCGAGCAACTGAATCAACTGCTCGCGCCCCTCCGCTCGTTGGTAGTCGGGGAGCTGTTGCCATTCTTTCTGATTGACTCGCAGGTAGAGGTGCAGGCAGTGCCAGCCTTCGGACATCTTGATGGTCGGCGGTGTGGCGGGAGGTGCGTGTTGCGGACGTTGCATGACCAAGCTCCAACGGAATGCGAAAGCCGCCGGAGGATCGCCTGCGGCGGCTTGGGAACGAGTTTTGGAATCAGCGATTCACGGGCGGCATCGTATTGAGTGACCGATGAGAAGGCGAAGCCCGCCATTCTCGTTGCAGGCGAGCGGGGCGGCGTCAGCCTCTATCAGTTGGCCAGCACTCGGCATCTCTTGTCGTCAGACGACTGGATTTGGATTTTGCGGCGAGTGATCTCGCGGTTGCCCGTCTTCAGCACCAGGAAATAGTCACCGGGTTCCAGAGCTTCGCAGGCTCGGTACAGAAAATTGCCACGCAGTTGCGAGCGAACGACGACCTGGCCGACGCGGTCGATGACCACGTTACTGGCGTCGTGCAAGTTGCATTCGACCCACATGTCTTCGTGCGGCGGACTCAACGTGCATTGAGCAATGATCGACTCACCGTGGCGAAACGTGTTGCGTCTGTCGGTGACCATGCCGGCGAACATCGTCGTGCCGATGTCGAACGACAGGTATTTGTCGTACTCGCGCAGCCGCAAGTCGCCGGCAAACATCCGTTGAACCTCTTCCGTTGAGATCTCCTTCAACGAGTACGGTCCCTCGGTGCGCCGCTCGCCGAAGGGGTCGAGCCGATACTCCACCTCGACCGCTCCGACCGCGACGACCGTCAGCAACAGGCCAAACGCGGCCAGTGAGGTCGCCGAGTTCCAGCGATCTCCGATCGACTTCCAAACGGGCCATGAGCCGAGCGCGGAGCCGATCGCTGTGAGCGGAATGGCGCTAGCCACCGGTGATGCGGGTTCGACGTTCTCCGGCGAATGACTGGCGGCTAGCGCCGTGCCGCTCACAACGCGAGTGGCATTGGGCGTTAGCTCCCCGGCATTCCGCAGAGATTGCGACGATTGCGGAGCCGATCCGCCGCGGCGGACCACACTCTTCAATTTGTTCACACGCTCTCCATGACGCCGCTTCCAACTTCGCCAGCGAGCCGCTCCGGCCACCACATCCTCCGAATTCACGAACGCGAAATAGGTCGCGATGCAGGTAATCGGAAACAGATACAAGCCGAGCGTGAAGGTGGTCATCACATGAAACGCCACGCCCATCGCCAACATGCAGGCTCGGCCCCAGCCGCGCCAACTCACGAAGAGAAACAGGATTTCCCAAATCACCGCCAGGTAGGCGAATACCACCAACGCAGCGGGATACAACGTCAGCCACTCGCCCACCGGATTCGAGTTGTTGACGTTGGTCATCATCCAGTGCAGCAGTTGATCGCCGCTGAAGTAAGCGGGCGTGTGCATCTTCGTCACCGACGCTCCGAAGTAGACGACGCCGATCAGAATCTGGATCAACCGTCGAGGCCAAGCCGCGAACTTCGGGTGATCCTCCAACGTGCGTGGCGGTGGCAGGCCCAATTGCCGACGACGCAGCCAGGCATCCACCGACCAAACCGCTCCGCACTGTGAGAACGCCAGCAAGAACAGCAAGTGCGACGTGATGACCGAGTACTTCGTCATCGTGCTCAGGCAATCGAGCAGATTCAAATAGGTGTAAAGCACCGCCGAGATCCACAACGACGTCCGCGTCCACCAGCCGACGCACGCCGTCACGCAGCAAAAGCTCAGAACGGTCATTAGCACGACCGCGAGACTGCCGGAGGGAATCGGCAACAGATCGAAGTATCCATAATTCACCGCCAGCGGAGCGGGTGCTCCGTCGGACGAGAACAGTTCGCGCGAATGAATCCAGCGGGGCAACGTCACCATCAAGCAGGCGATGCAGATGATGATCCGCACGAGTGCCAGTCCAAACGGCACTTCCTCGGCGAAGAAGAATTCCGCGACTCGCGCGCGCAAGCCGGGCCGAGTCTGGCCAACGCGATTCCGTTCGATGTTGCTCATGAGAACCTCCTTGGCCGTCAGATTTGGGGACCGGTAGCAACCGGGGTCTGGCATTTCGGAATTTCGAAATTGGCCCCAGCCAATTCCGAAATTCCGAAGTGCCTGACCCCAGCGGCGGGGCGGCGATGTACTCCAAATCGCAAAAAACCAGCAAGAGGGCCTGTCGGGTCACATGAGCCACCGTCAGCCGATGC
>JBJXEX010000232.1:0-24516 GCA_046156195.1 Planctomycetaceae bacterium
GCTTTCAGTTCAACAGCCTGCTGTTGAACCTCCTTCGGAAGCAGGCTGCCGAAGTCAAAGCGGCAGCCCGCCGCGGCGGGCCGCAGTCCATGTACGACATCTTCTAGCATATCCAGCAGGACTCGGATCTCACCCCGCTCCGCGAGTTGCCGGAGTTCTAAACGCTGCTCAAACAACGCTCGGTGAAGAAGCCATAACGCCGGGGTCAGAACACCGGGAACGCCGGGGTCAGGCACTTCGGAAATTCGGAATTGGCCGGGGCCAATTCCGAAATTCCGAAATGCCAGACCCCTGACCGCCGAGTCCGAACAAGCCGATCGTCAGAAGTGGCTCGACCTCGCGCTGACCTGCCTGAAAGAAGCGTTCACCGCTGGCTACGACAACTTCGAGCATTTGCCGCTTCTTGCAGACGTCGCTTGGTTCCGCGGGCCTGTCGCTGTGCGGCAATCGACTCGCCTTGCCACTGTTGGCCGACGACAAGCCGCGCGCGAAGCTGCCCGTCGCCGCGGTAGTCACGGTTTATTCTCGGTATTCGCACGCGGATGTCATTGTCGGCAAGGTGCTCGAAGGCTGGACGCAGGATGGAGGGATCGGACCGGATCTGAAGCTGGTGTCGATCTACGTCGATCAAGTCGGCGATGGCGATCTGAGCGTGCCGCTGGCGAAGAAGCATGGATTGGAGCATTATGGATTTCATACAGCCTCGCCGATCAGAATCGCCGGCTGGAACCCCCGCAGCTCGCCGTGACCTACGAACCGGCGAACTGGCCGTTCGCCAAGGGACAACCAATCCCGCGTCCTCGGCTGTGAAAGGTTCTGTTCGTTCTACCCAAATCGTTTTTATTTTCTTGTCATCAATTTTCTTGTCATCATTTTTCCTGTCGAATGCTGACAGGGGATCTTGGTCAGGCCCAACAAGTCAGGACTGGCGTGAGAAAGTCAGACACGAGTGCCTTATGCAAACTTATGCGTTTCTCGATCTCGATGACACGATCTTTCAGACGCGGGGCAAATGCCCGGCGGAGGAAGCGTCGTCGCTGGTGGCTGCCGCGTTGGATCGGGAGGGCCAGCCGCTGTCGTTTATGAGTTCTCGGCAACGGCAGTTGTTCGAGTGGCTGTCGGCATCGACGATCGTGATTCCCGTGACGGCTCGCAGTTGGGGTGCCTTCCGCCGCGTGACGCTCCCGTTTCGACATGCGGCGATTTTGGATTTCGGCGGAGTCGTGCTGCTACCGGATGGTCAACTCGACGAGCAATGGGACCAACAGATGCGTCCGGCTTTGTTGCCGCTCGGTGAGGAACTGGCACGCATCCAAGCGGCTTGGCAAGCCGACAGCGATGCGCGGTCGCTCGGTGTGCGAGTCCGCGTCATCAGCGATTTCGATCTGCCGTTGTACGTTGTCGCCAAGCACACCGACGGCAACATGGCCGCTCTGAACGAAGTCTTGAAAGGGGACTCGTCGCTGATGAGCGATGAGCGATTCTTCATTCACTTCAACGACAACAATCTGTCGGTCGTGCCGCGCTGCTTGGGAAAACAACGAGCGGTCGAATACGTCTTGAATCGCTACGCGGGTTCCGAGCCAGTGCTGACGCTCGGCTTGGGAGACAGTTTCAGCGACCTTCCGTTTTTGGCGATGTGCGACTTCGCGATGCTGCCCCGCAACTCGCAATCGCTGCGAGCCGTGCTGACCAGGGATTGGACTAGCGACTGGGTGCCTGCCCCTTCGCTCATCAACGAGGAGCCTCCCCACAATGTTTAGCGGCAGCTACGACCCGGACGATGTGATCTTTCTGCTCAAGCCGGTGCAGATGACGCTCACCGCAATCGCCGAGAAAGAGCGATTGATTCAATCGGGAACTCGGCATTACAGCGAAATGCTCAGCCGCGAATCGCTGCCGTCGGCCGAGTACCTGCGCTTGTTTCACGAGGCGCTCGCGCGTCATCAAACGCGATTCGCCCGCGATGTGATCCGCTTGGCGCGGCGGATCGCGGAACGACCACCGGGACCGATCACGTTGGTCTCGCTGGCCCGCGCGGGGACGCCGATCGGTGCGCTGCTGAAACGTGTGCTGCAACGGCGGCTTGGCCGATCGGCCAGTCACTATTCGATCTCGCTGATCCGAGACCGTGGCATCGACACCGTTGCACTGCGGTTTCTGCTGCAGTCTCATCGATCCGAGTCCGTCGTCTTCGTCGATGGCTGGACCGGCAAGGGAGTCATGTCGCGCGAACTCCGAGCGGCGGTGACATCGTTTCATGTCACCGACGGCGTGAAACTCGACGCTGGCCTGCATGTGATCGCCGACTTGTCTGGCACATCAGCCGAAGCGGCGACGGCTGAGGATTATCTCATCCCGTGTAGCCTGCTGGGGGCGACGATCAGTGGTTTGGTCAGCCGTTCGATTCTCAACGCGGAGGTCGTCGGGCCGGGCGACTTTCATGGCTGTGTGTTCGACGCCGAACTTGCTCCGCACGATCTGTCTCGCCGGTTTCTCGACGACCTGACGGATGAGATCGAGCGGCAGTGGTCGCATCCCGACAGCTTGAGCCGAGTGCTGACGGACTCGGAACGGCAACAGCAGCGCGAACTCAGCCGGCAACTGCTGACCGACGTGGCCGAGCGATTCGAGGTTCGCAACCCGAATCATGTGAAGCCAGGAATCGGCGAGGCGACGCGTGTGTTATTGCGCCGCGTGCCGTCGCACTTGTTGCTTCGCTCCGAAGAGGCCGAAGACGTGCGACACTTGCGCGAACTGGCGGAACGCCGGGCGGTGCCGGTGTTGGTCGAAGCCGAATTGCCATACCATGCCGTCGCACTCATTCGTGAAATGGATAAAGGGGACTCATGAGCTATTTGCAACTCGGGGCATCGCTGTATGTGCCGGCGACTCGCGGCGACTTGGTGGAGATTGCGAATCGTCGCCGGTTTCCCGAATTGCGTTCGGTGATCTTTTGCACGGAAGACGCGATCGCTGCGGCCGACGTTCCGCAAGCCGTGGCCAATCTGCGGCGTCTGCTGATGCAACTGGAACCGGTCGGCTTGCAACGCTTCGTGCGTGTCCGCAATCCCGAAGTCTTGAGCGTGCTCTTAGAGGCCGATGGGATCGAACGGATCGACGGATTTGTGCTCCCCAAATTGACGCGGCACAACTTGGGCGACTATTTGCGAGTCATCCCCGCCGCGAGTTCCTCGAAGCTGATGCCGACCCTCGAAACGGCGGATGTCTTCGATCCCGGCGAGATGCGTGCGCTTCGAGACCTGTTGCTGGCGGATCGAGTTCGGTCGCGCGTGATCTGTCTGCGAATCGGCGGCAATGATTTGTTGCAGGTGCTGGGACTGCGTCGCCCGCGCGGAAGGACGATCTATGAAACGCCGCTCGGTCCCACGATCGCTCAATTGGTCACGAACTTTCGGCCGCAGGGATTGTCGCTGACCGCGCCCGTGTTCGATCGGTTCGACGATGCGGAAACGCTGGCTCGTGAAGTTCGGATGGATGTCGAATTCGGACTGCTCGGCAAGACCGCCATTCATCCGCAGCAGATCCCGTTGATCGAGTCGCACTATCGAGTGCGCGAAGTCGACTGGGAAGCGGCGGGCAAGATCTTGCATGACGATGCTCCGCCGGTGTTCCGCCACGCCGACGCAATGTGCGAACCGGCGACTCATCGCCGTTGGGCCGAGTTGATTCGCGAGTGTGCGCAGATTTACGGCGTCGATAAGTCATAGCGCGGCGAAAGTAACCCGAAGCGTCAGCGAGGGCGAACGCCCAAAATGCTTCCGATTCGCAGTCACTCGAAGCGTTCGCCCTCGCTGACGCTTCGGGTTACATCACTTGGCTCGCATCAGCGCCTCGCGGACCAAGTGTCCCATGTGCGGGTGCGAGGGTTCGAGGTCGATGTGCATGCCGGCCTCACGCAATGCTTCGGAGCAGGTGGGGCCGATCGAGCCGATCAGACAGCGGCGCGTCGCCGCCAGAAATTGTTCGCGAAGTTGCAGCCGGTCGGCGATCTCCAACACGTTGCGGATTTGTTGGGCGCTGGTCACGAGCAGCACGTCGAACTCGTTGGCGACAGTCAAGCGGATCGCGGCTTCCAAGGGTGCGATGTCGGTCGGTAACTCCCAGCGATAGACCGGGACTGGCAGAATGCTCACACCTCGAACTCGCAGGGCTTCATAAAAGTCTTCACTCGGCAGGCCGTATTCCTGAATCGCGATCGTGCATTCGCGAAGGGAGGAAATAGGCGACTTGTCCCCCGACGAGTCTGTGTTCGGAACATTCAGCCCAGCGTCGATGACGCTCAGCAGCTCCCGCCAAGTGTTCGGTTCGGGGGCGCGATGGTCGATACGCACTCGCCACTCGCGCAGAACCGCGGTCGGCTTAGGACCGCGGACGATGACGCAGCAGCGCTGCAAGGCGTCGAAGAACGTCGCGCGAGGCACTCGTGTTTCAACGACCTCCAGCATGGCTCGCGCACCGACGCCAGTCATGAAGATCACGACATCAAGCTCTCCGGCCAGCAGCCGGTCGAGGAACTCAAACACGGCGACGTTGTTTTCGAGCGGGACTTCGCGCAGCGAGGCAGCGATCGTCGGGACTCCGCCGTGGCGTTCGATCAGCGAACGCATTTCGTCCTGCTTGCGACTTTCAAAGCTACAGACATGTGGAAGACACGACGAGAGATCGGAGGTGATGGTGGGATTCATGCGAGGCAAGATACTCGGCGCAAGCCGAAACCGCGATGAGAAGGTCGACTGGGAAGCGCAGGCGCTCGTCCAGAATCCCTCCGACGCGGAGAAACTCCAGCTACGCCCCCAGCCGACCCTCTCATCGCGGATCAGCGAACCGATTCAATAGGGACCGCCACACAGCCAAGCTCATCGTTCCGCGCGGGGGCGCTCCCTGCGGACAACTTCGTTTGGACAGCGGTCTGCTCGGTTCGCTGCTTGGCAAACGCCGTACCGAGTTCCACATCACCACGAAACTCCGAGAATCCTCGTGCGTTTTGATGCCTGCACAAATTTGTCCGCAGCCGTTGCTGCCGACTCGCGCAGCACGGCTGACCAAAGTCGAGGCGAATCGGGAGGCTCGCAATTGCTTTGAACGGAGACCGAATTCCGCTGACCGAATTCCATTGACCACCATCATCGAGAGTGGACGTGATCAAAGGAATGGGTCAAAGAAACGGGATCAGGAATTGAGGATCAGAAAATTCGTGGCACGCGGACCATCGACCTGAGAGGTCGGGTTTGGGATAGTGGTGCCGTCTTCATCGTCGTTGGGAACGCTCCTCTGGAACCGACATCGTGCGCCACGATCCTCCTGAGCATTGGAAAGCGATCACCGGTCCGTCAGGTTGGTTTCACATTTGGTCACCACCGTCATGGCAGGTGCAGTTGTTCGAGGGTGTGACTCACATCCTGTTGCCGGAGCAAGCCGGCATCGTGTCGCTCCGCTGTATTTGGGGCGATCCACCCGCTCTCGAAGATTCGATTGAGTTCGATCGGCTGTTCCCACGACGCCGCAAGATGCGCCGCATTCATCCGCTGCGATTGTCGCAATCGTCCGCCGGTTGGGATGGTGAGGCGGTGCTCGATCCGCCGCAGTCCTGGTGGCGACGCTGGTTCACACGCTCGAAGTGGCATCGCTGGAAGGCTTGGTCCATCCAATGGCCGAGCATGATGCTGCTGGTCACGTTCGTTGAACGGGGCGATCGGCCGCAAGATCCCGAAACCGGCACTCTGGTCCGCATGGTACTCAACACCCTGGAGGCTCCCGACATGATCGCCGACCCGCCGCAACTCTTCGCCGCCCGCGCTCTCAAGTTGGCTCGCGAGAAATTCCCGCTGCTCGAATGCGAGCAAACCGGAGAGTTCCAACTTCGG
Source organism: Planctomycetaceae bacterium (assembly GCA_046156195.1). Taxonomy (GTDB): domain Bacteria; phylum Planctomycetota; class Planctomycetia; order Planctomycetales; family Planctomycetaceae; genus SXKJ01. The sequence continues at coordinate 5,889 of JBJXEX010000232.1, forward strand.
CTCGGAAAATCGAATGTGAACTTGTTCAACTTTTATCGCTCGTATGTGCTCGCTCCCGACCGCTTCGAGAACATTCTACTGCCGGCGCTGACCACCGTCGTCCAAGTTCAAGAATGGGGCGAGGACCAAACCACGCCCTCGCTCGATTCCGTGCGCGACCGCATCATGCCAATGCTCTATCCCGAGAAAATTTGGAAGCAGAACTTTCCGAACTTCGTCGGCGAACCGTGGGTCGCGAACTTGATGATCCTGTACGTCGTCGATGAGGCCCAAGCCTATTGGTACATCCGCAGCGAGCTGCTGGAGAAGTGGCACCTCACCGCCGAGGAACTCCACGAATTGGCACTGAGCAACCTCGACCGCTACTTCGACGAGCATCCCTCCGAGATGATGCTCTCCGGCCAAGAAGACGGCCCCAGACTGCTGATGCCGCATAAACCTGACGCCTACAACACATCCCGATTGCTCAGCCAGTCCTTCCACGAAAAAGTGCGTGAGGTTCTAGGCAACGAGTTCGCCGTCGGACTCCCCAACCGCGACTTCTTTGTCGCTCTCAGCACCGACGCCCCCGACATGCTCAAGCACATCCGCGACCGCGTCCGCGAAGATTTCTCGCAGATGGATCACCCGCTGACCGACAAACTCTTGTTGGTCAGCCAGGACGGCGTGAGCGAGCTGCCGTGAGACAGTTGTCGCGTTGGGGCTGTATGCGTGACGCAAGAACTGATTGGATACGGATTCGATGGCCAATCGAACCTTTTTGATTTCTACGGACGTGGCCGCGAAGCCCATCGACGGACAAGATCGGATCGAGATTCAATGTGCTGCCAGCTACATGATCCCTGTTTTCTGGGACACACTTTTCGACCGTTCTTCCGTCATTACTACGAGCGCCGACACCGAAGACGGCGAGAAGGTCGAGTATCCCTACCTGTCTCGACGTGCTGCCGATGCAATCGCTGCCGCAAAGACGCGGTGGCCAGCGCTTCGTCAATCGTTGGGTTTTCAATATGACAAACTCTTCGAGACCTGGATGGGATTTGTGGAACAGAAATCCGATGGATTTCTGCAATGCGAAACGGTGGAACTTTGGATGATGTTCGACAACACGCCGTCGTTTCAAAGCCACCTGGAGCAATGTCTCGGCGTTTTCGACACGGACCCGCCCGATGTGCAGTCAGCGGGATGGCTAGAACTGCTCGGACAAGCCAACGCGTTGAATGACAAGAGGGTTGCACCTGCCGGTGAGTTCAGTTTTTGTGGCTATGGCTGGGACGTGCCTGTTCCATGGGAAGAGAACGACAGCCCAAAATCAGATGACTCTCCTCCTCCTCCCAATCCGACATCGAAACCGTGGTGGAAAGTCTGGTGATTCGCGATCACGAGGGATTCTGTTCGGCGTCCGTGTCCACCAGTTGTTTGAGGTGCGCGATGTATCGCTCCTGAGCGCCGATGATCGCGTGCAACTCGGCGATTTCGGCTTCCAAGAGTTCGTTCCGTGCTCGGAGCAATTCTTGATAGCTATTCCGCAAGCGGTACGCGACCAGAGCCGGGCGGTTCAAGTGCAGCAGCACGATGTGAAATCGCCCCGTCTCAGTCAGCGGGATCAATTCGCCGGATGTCGTGTCGATTGACTGAGCCGGTTTTCGAGAGCCGTGATTTGCGTGTCCAATTGCCGACGGCGTTGTTCCAACTGCGTGCGTTCGACTTCAAGAGTCTGCAACTTCGCCTTCGCGAGTTGCGCGGTTCGCAACGGCTGCTGTTGCTCGTCGCTGTCGAAATCTTGGCAAGTGGCGTCGTAAAAGGATTTTTCATCCGGAGTCAGCGACTCACCGCGGGCGACGCGCAGATGCAATGGCCACCACGACTGATATGCGGATTCGGTCATTCTTGCATCTCCCGGCACGATCAACCGCGAACTCAACCAGGCCCGCACGCTCAAATCGTCTGGCGTTGAGAATACCACGAGGCGCGGGAAATGGCGGCTCGATTATGCCGAGTCGATCCAACTCAATTCAAACCAGCGTCGATTCGCAGACGCCGTTCATCAGCCAGCGATCGACGTCGGCGAGGATCTTCGGAGTCGGTGATTCGCTGGAGTCATACGCTCGCAGCACCGCGTGAATGCCGAACGAACGCAGCAGGCGACCAATCCCCGTGACATCCGCCAGCGAGACGCGGCTATCGCGCACTCCCGCGCTCAGGAAGACGCGCTTGCCACGCAGCTCATCGTAGGTACCGAGCGCGGAATCGAGCTTCGTACTTCTCACGCCGAAGGCCAATGCACCGGCGAACCATTCGGGACGACGCATCAGCATTCGCAGCGCGACGGTGGCTTGATCTCCGAATCCGGCGAGGTAGATGCGCTCGCTGTGGACGTGAAATTCCCGCCGCATCTGCGGCACCACGTCTTGAAGTGTCTCCAACAGACCATCGAGCGGATCGAGGTTTCCTGCTGGCGACATCGGCCCGGAAGCGAAGCGGTTCAGCGGCGTCAGGCCCTCGACCGCGAGGCCCAGATAATTCTGCGGACTGATCCGCGGCATCAAGTCGAGCAGCTCGCGAGCGGTCCATTCGGCGTCGTACAGCCAGACGATCAGCGGGTAGGCGTAGTTCGGCTCGTAGTGCAATGGCAGATGCACCGGCGATTCATCCGGCAATGAGAATTGCCCCCAAGGCGAGTCCGCACCGGCCACCGCGACTTCCAAAGCCATCTCGGCCTCGGCGGAGACGGGATCGGTGGATGCCGAGTGATTGGCGGAAACCAACGTGTCCCACGGCTTGCGCTCGTGCAATTCCATCGACGGCAAATTGTGCGGCGCGAAGCAGCGGCTTTTCCACGAATTTTCTGCATGTGCGGTCATTCGTTGTTCCCTCCTGCGATGCTCAACAAACTGGGCGATGACTCAGCATCGCGTCCACTGAAGATCGGCACGTCTTCCGAGAGAGCAATCTCGGACAATGGAAATAACTTGCCCGGACAGGCCGTCGCTTTGACGTCGCGATGTCCGAGAACTTGACTGCTCTGAACTCTGTATTCGCGCTTCAACACGCCAACCAATCGCTTGATCGACGCCAACTGCGCGGCCGATGGCCGATGATTCTCAAAGTTCCCAACCAGGCAGATGCCGATCCCCTGATCGTTGTATTCCGGATGATCTTTGCTGCCCGCGTGAGCCCCCTGCATCTGTTGCTTCCAGCGAAATGTCGGTTCGATCTCGCCATCGCCCATGCCGGTGCCGTTGCCAATCAAAAAGTGATACCCGATCCCCTTCCAGTAGTTCCCGTTCTTGTCCTTGCGATTGAGATGCTCCGCGTGAATCGTCGCGACGCTGCCCGCTTCCGAAGCGGTGTGATGAATGACAATGTGCTTCCAGTCACGAGCCGCCACGCTCGGCTTCCACGGATTGCCAAACGGAACGTCCGGGATCACGAGCAAGGGCGGAGAAATCTCTGCCGGTTCAGGGATCGTGAAGCGCTGAGTGCGATTCCACGAAGGCTCCGGCGAATAGACCACCGGGCGCTGGCAGCCGCCGACGCTCAACCAGGAAATCGCAATGAACCAGAGCATCCACGCACCGAGCTTACGCACGCCGTCCTCCGTGAACAGCAGGGCCAAGAAGTCGAATTCAGACCGCGGCCAATTCGTCACTGCGACACAGGAAACCTGTACGCAATGCAAGTCAGCCGGAAAGCGGGGCGGACTGTAGTTCGCGCGCCAAAGTCGGTCAACGTGAAGGTTTCGGACGTGACGACTCGGCCGATTGTGAGAGTCTCAACACCGCTCAAAGCGTGTTAAACCAGAGCGGTCTTAGCGATTTCACGGCACGTTCATCGCCCGCAAATCGCCGCGCGGTTTGCCCAAAATTCCCAACCGCTGCGACCGACGCGAATTCGATCATTTTCAAACCGCTTCTCTGGCCAAAGCACGGTTCGTCAGTTGGCTCGTCCGCTGATGGCGGCGTCGCCAGGGCCTCTCGGAATCTGCGTGGGAAAGACGGACGATTTCCCCGCAGATTCAGAGAGGCCGCTGCGCAACTTGCCTGCGGCTTTGATCTGCGATGCTGCCTCGCTCGACTCCTTCGAGACCTGCTTGGCGAGATCCACGAAAAGTGTCGAACTTCAAGCCAGCGAAATGGACTGGGCTGGTCAATCCTTGGACTTCGGCTTTGAGTCGCCGGTGCTCGACGATTTCGGAGCACTGCTGTCGGACTTCGTCCCGGAGTCGGGCTTCGCCGTAGCCGCTTCGGACGCGGACTTGTCCGCTTTCGCGGCGTCCTTGTAGGACTTGCTGCGATAGTCGGTCAGATAGAACCCGGAGCCTTTGAAGATCAGCCCCGCACCCGCCCCAATCAACCGGCGAGCTTTTTTCTTGTTGCAGGCCGGACACTTCTTCTCCGGCTCGGCTTTGATGGATTGAAACAACTCCCACTTGTGATTGCAGGCACCGCATTCGTAGTCGTAGGTTGGCATGATGAATCGAACCGTTTCCAAAGAAGGCAGACAAAGGACATCGGCCAATGAGGCTGTTGCGTGATCTCACGATTCAGCCTTGGGCGGCCGGAGCGATCTGAAAAGTGTAACCGATCCACCGCAGGGATTCTTCCAGAGTGATGACCGCTAAGTGCTTTCGCTCAAGATCTTCTTGGACAGGTCGTTCCATTTCTGGATGCTGGGACTGCTGACGAACTCGGCCTTCATCACGATGTGATGGGCGTGGATTCTCGTCTAGTCGATCAAACCGTCGTCAACCTGTTTGAGAAGCGCCGCGGGCTTAGGCCGAAGTTCTTCAAGGTTCGTACACCAGCCCGAAGTTGTGAACCAACACCGACTCGTCGCTGACGGCGAACGAATGGTGATCGCGGATGGTCAAGTTGCAAACGGGGGCTTGCTGAGCATCACGAATCGCCACGCGTTGAACCTGATGCGGTCGGCCATCGCGACCGACCAGCACGTCGCCGACTTGCAGTTCATGGGAATCGACCCAACGGCCGGGAATCGAACGCCCCTGATCTTCACCCGTTTGCAAGTGCCCCGGATGCTGACGCTGAGTGAGCTTCTCACCTTCAATCACCCCGAACGGATGCTTGGCCGTGACCTCAATCCGCGCTTCACCTACCACGAGCGAAACCATCTGGCCGGAATAGACGTTGTTGTGCCGCTCCAAGACCTCGGCCGGAACCCATTCTCCGCGTCCGAAATCGAACGCGTTCACAAACTCACCCGGTTGAACTTCGCCGATCGGCTTGGAACCGGTCGTCGTCGAAATCAGCGTGTCAGGCGAGAAGCACATCATCTCGCCTTGCACCACCGCCGAGCATTCCGAGGCAGCGGTGGTGGGGCAGGAGAACCAGCGTGTCTCGATAGCGATTCGCGGCGACATCCCAAGTTCCCATCGCAGCCGTCTCACTGAGGCTGGCCAGCAGCGATCCACCAGGTTGCCAGGCCACGGAGTCGAGAGGTAACGGCAGCCCCTCAATGACTCGATCGGCTTCGCCGGTGGGTTTCCAAAGACGCAGAGTTCCGTCGAGGCTGGACGAGACCAGTGAATCACCGCTCGATGACCAACTGACTCCGCGAACGTAGTTGGAATGTCCGGCTAATCGAGCCAGCAGAGTTCCGTCAGAGTTCCAGAGTTGGACCTTCAGTCCCGATGCCGCAGCCAGACGCTCGCCCGATGGCGACCACGACATGCTGCCGATGCCACCATCGGGCGACTTGGCGGTGATGAGCTTGGGCTGGCCATCCAGTTGCGACCAGAGCCGCCATCCCGCGAGTCGTTTCGGGAAGCTGCGCGATCAACGCACGCAAACCCTCGTCGTTGGTCTGACCTCGCCAAGCGGCCAGCAGTCCCAACAGTTTCAACGGATTCGATCCTTGTGACTGGAGGAACTGTCGCATCGACTCGTGCAGCCGCTCTTCCAACTCCAGAGAGATGTCCTGCTCGAAGGCGTTCTGACGAATGTACTCCGCCGCGAAGAGCGGGATCGGCATCTGCTTGCGGCGACTCGCCGGTTCGAGCACGAGTGCCCGAACCCGTTCCGCCTCACGACGACCAACGGGCCGCTGCCAAGCACCACGCACCGCGGCCACCATCTCGGTCTTTCCCAAAAGCGGGGTCGCCAGGCTAATCATTGTTCCGAGAGAGCCGCTCTGTCCCTGCGTCGCGAACCGGTCGAAGTCCGCTTCCTCGAAACCATTCGAGAGTGAACCCATCACCAAGGAATTCATCACGGTCCAATCGAGATCGACCGGCTGCGTTCCGATCGCTTCACGCGTCAGCTCAAAGCCGCGTCGCCAGGCTTGCTGAGCTAACTCAGGATGTCCGAGTCGTTCTTGCAGGAACCCCAGAAGCAAATAGACCTGACCATTCACGGCATGGCGATAGATGGTGTTCGATGCAATTCCGGGGTCTGTTTTCGTCAGCCGTAGGACTCGTTCGGTGATCTCCAGGGCCTCGGGCCAGCGTCCCAGCGCGGCCAGCAACCGAGCCTCTTCGATGCCAATTTCCAACGAGACTCCGAGCTGCAAATGATCCGGCGGCAATGTCGCTCGAATCGCGATCAAAGCTTCCTCGCTGCGATCCAGCACACGAGCCGCCCAGGCCAAGCGGTAATGGATGTGATGGAAGCGCGGATAATCCGCCAACAGTTCTTTCCAGAGCGGATAAGCCCGCGCGGTCTGATCGGCGTCGTCGAGAGCCTTCGCAATCAGAAGGCGATTCTCCAGCGAGCCTTTGCCATCGCGACTGAGAAAACGATCGACCGCCTGAAACCGTTGGAGCCGCAACTGTCCCTCCGGGTGCGACGGATTTAGATCACTCACGAGCGCCTTCAACACCTCCTGTCGTTGTTCGAGCGGGACCAGTCCCGCCAGTGACTCGAACGAGAAGCGTTGCGAGAGTCGCTGAAAGAGCTGCTCGGCGTCCTCGAGTTTCTTCTGCCGAGCGAGGACGACCCACAACTGACATCCCGCGAGCATCGGCCAGCGATCCCCCGTCCCGTTCGCGACCGGCGTCAGATGTGCCGCGGCTTCGTCGAGCCGTCGCAATCGAGTCAGACAAACTCCCGCCTTGAAGTGTGCTTCGGCTTGCTCATCCGCCGACTTCGACACGCGAGCCAGCTCCTCGAACGCATCCAATGCCGGCACGAGTTCGTCGTTGCTCAACAACGAGTCCGCGCGATCGAACGGCCCAGGTACGGCGGGAGAGGACAGACGTTGGACTCGCAGGTAACGCAACGTCGCCACGCGCGGCCAGTCGATTCCGAAGCGGCCGGACTCCGCTTCCGAAATCGAGAACACGTCATCGAACGTGACGGCCTCCAAGGCATTGACTTGAAATGTACACAGCGAACCCTCACGCCGAGCCATCAACGTGAGCCGCTCGCCACTCAATGACGACGCCGGCACTCGGACCTGCTGCACCACCACGCCGTTCTTGCGCAGCGTCAGCTCAGCATCCCACTCCGTTTGAATCGCTTCGTGAAACGTGGCGGGCAGCGGTCGCGATGAGTCGTCCCCCGTCGATCGCTCGGCCAACGTCAGCGTGAATCCATAATGCCGCGGACCCGCTCGATTCAGTACCAGACCGATCCGGTTCGACTGCAACCAGTCCGAACCAAACGACGCATCGAGTTGAATCGCTCGACTGCCGCTCGGCAACAATTCCACCACGGGGTCATCGACTTCAGTCACACCCGCGCGAGTCGTCGTGCGTTCCTTCCGAACCGGCAGTGCCGCACGCAAGCCTTGTGATTCCTCGCGAACCTCCCCTTTTGCGAAGACGTGGTCCAGCCCCTCGAAGGGAGCCTGCAATTCGACCAGCGTATTCCAGTGCGCGAACCGCTGGGCGAGCGCGGCTGTCATGCGGAGTCAACCTTTTCAATGTCGGTGAATCCTTGGAGCCGCGACCGTCACGGAGCGGTGCTCTGTCTTGAAACTCAACTCAGTTTCGCCAAGCGGAAAACTGATGCGGGACCGAGGTTGCCAAAGGAACTTGGAGATCGTCAACGAACAGCGACACTTGAGCGACGCAGCGCAGTTGATGTCGGCCACTGTCCAGATGCAGTTGCTCGTAGGGAATAAAGAGCGTCGCTCGCTTCCACTTGGCGTGATCGAACGCGGGCCGGAACGTGTTGCTCGTCACGACTTCGCCTTCCGAGTTCGCAAAGTCACCATCGAAGTCGGATAGCGGCGTTCCCTGAAGCGACTCAAACCGAACGTCAACCTGACCATTGACTCCTTTGGCATTGATCACCTCGAAGTCGATCACGACGAGCATTCCAGTCCGACGGTTCCGAATGACTCCATGCTGTGACGTCACCTTTGTGATCTCGGCGGTGACGCCATTCGCTTCAAGTTTCAGAGCGGCGACCGCCAACGCGATCGCTGCCGAGCGATTTGAACTAGGACTGGCAGAAGAAGCAGAGGCACTCGGACTTGCGGAGCTGGCCGCAGACGGGCCGGACGGTTGCGAGTTGGCCGAAGTGACTTCACCCGAACCAAGACAGTCGCGACATCGCCCCGAACGACCACATTCCGGACAAGCCACCGTTCGCTGACCGTTGCAACCCATGCAATTCACCGTCACATAGTTTCCGGTCAGAAGGATCATGGTTCGCTCAGTTCCCAATCCATTGCAATGCCCGCAGACGGCGCGATTCGTGCCTCCTTGGCAGCGAGGACAGCTACCGGTCGCTCGGCAATGACGGCATCGCTCCGCCGCGAGCGCCAGTCCCTTGGCAAGCGGCACGACACACACCAACGCCAACACGGCCAACAATGCCATCAGTCGATGTTCCCGTCTCATGTTGATCCCCTTTGACAAACAGCCGACGCGTTAAGTCTCCCGCGAGACTTCCCCAGGTGACGCTTCAGGCGGCCTCAATAGGTCAATTGCCAACGGGGCCGAGCTTGTCACACGAAGTGTCGGAGTTCCGTCCGATTTTGTTGCCACGCTCTCGTTTCATGAGCCGATGGCGCTAGCCACGGGCCGCTCGCCGTCAAACGTCACCCACCGAGGCTCGTGGCTAGCGCCAGCGGCTCACAAAGTGGGGGCAGCGGCAGGCGACTTTCCGCGGTGCATTGCCCGACGCTAGCGCGTTCGGCTCACCGAGGATTGCCCGACGCTAGCGCGTTCGGCTCACCGAGGAACCTGTTTTTCGAGCTGACGCACATCCGCTTCCTGATTTTGCAAGGATGTGTCCCCGGTTGCCTCGCGGAATGTCTGCAAGAGACTCGCGGCTTGGCGGTATCTGTCGCGAGCTTTCGTGAACTCGCCGCGTGATTCGTGCCGCTTGCCCCAGGTGGTGTGGACGTCCGCGAGATCCTGATGCAAGCCGGCGTCTTGTGGATTGCGAGTCGTATGGTTGGAAGCAATCTCAAGAGCTTCGGTCAACGGCTCCTCGCCGTAGGCCATGTCGGCCAATGTCAGGCTGGAGTCAACGAGCGCCACGTTGACTCGCACGATCCCCTGCCGCGCGTCCATGACATCGGGATGCTGCTGAGCCATCCGTCGTGCGTGCGCCGCCACGGCTTCCAGGACGGTGCGAGCTTCTGAGAATTTCTGAGCGGCCTGTTGGCTCTTCGCGAGCAACATCGAAGTGTCTCGCCAATCACGCTGCGACTCGTATTGATTGGGCTCCAGTTTGAGCGCGTCCTCCAAGCGTTGCCGAGCGGACTGCCAGAAACGAATGGCCTCATCGAACTGTCCGAGGGCGTGATGCGTTTCCGCCAGGTGATAGTCCGAGACAAACAGGTCGCGCGATAAGAGTGTGTTGTTCGGTTCGACGAGCCGATCGGTGATTTCGCGATCCCTGCGAAAGTAGGCGAGCGCTTCCGCCGGTTGCTTCATCGCCAAATGAGTGGCCCCCAATCGCTCACAGGCCACGGTCACGTCTCGCTGTGCGCCTCGGTCTTGCGGCTGTCGTTCGCTGAGCCGCGACTGAATCGCGAGCACTCGTTCGAAATGAGTGATCGCCTCTTGATGACGATTCCTCAGCAAGCGGTTGCCGCCGAGTCGTTCGTGAGCGACCGCCACCGCTCGTTCAACGGCGGGGTTGTCGGGAAACTCTCGCAGCACCCGCTCCGCATGTTCGACATATCGGCGATTCCAGTTTTCCGCCTCGTCTAAGTTGTCCAATGCGGCATACGTCCCCGCGATCCGGTCATAGCAGATTCCCACCAGCAGACGATGCTTCGGCTCCGCAGGTTCGACGTGGATCAACCCGTGCGCGATTGAGAGAGCGATCTGAAATTGCTGGAGCGCTTGCTGACGATGTTCCGGTTGCGGTCCGAGGCTGGGATAGAGGTCTCCCAGATCAATACGAGCGGACGCGGTGGCCGTATCGAGAACCGGATCGTTCTCCAGTTGTTGAGCGACATTCTGTAATCCCTGAAGTGCGGCTTCGACCATCTCTTTGCGAACCGAGGCCGCTCCCGGGACGAACATCAGTTTGCGTTCCATGTCATGGATCACGGTTCGCAGGGTCGTGATCGCCAGCGAGCGTTGTTGCTTGGCCTGCTGGCCAGCCGCTTGAGCCAGTTCGGTTTCATGCTGGATTCGCAGGAAGGCCAGCACCGTGCCTCCGATGCCCACCAAGGTCATGGCAACGATGACCACCAACAGGCTCGTCACCAACCGATGCCGCCGCGCCCAGCGACCCGATCGTCGCCAGATGCTGATGGGCCGCGCGACGATCGGCAGACCGGCCAAGTACAAATCGAGTTCGTCCGCCAACTCTTTGGCCGAGGCGTACCGATCGGCCGGAGCTTTCGCGAGACACTTCAAGCAGATGGTTTCGCAGTCGCGGTCGATTTCCGAGTTGAGTTGTCGCGGCGAGAGCGGCTCGTTTTCGATGACCTGCCGCAACGTGGCGATCGTCGTGGCGGCGAGAAACGGAGGGCGGCCGGTGACGAGTTCATACAGCATCGCACCCAACGCATAGACATCCGCCGGCGGTCCCACATGGGCCGCGTCCCCAGACGCTTGTTCGGGCGGCATGTAACTCGGCGTGCCCATGATTTGATTGGCGATCGTCAGCGGTGCCTCTGCGGTTGTGTGCCCCGGTAACGACAACTGCTTGGCCAACCCAAAATCCGTGACGCGCGGCTGCCCCGTCTGGTCGATCAGAATGTTCGCCGGTTTGAGATCACGATGGATGATTCCCACACCATGCGCGTGAGCCACCGCGCGTGCCACCGCCACCAAGATAGAGGCGGCTTGAAAGGGTGAGAAGACCTCCTCGCGGGAACGCTTGTCGGAGATTTGTTCAGCCAAGCTCGGCCCATCGATCAGGGCCATCGAAAAGAAGTGGCGTCCTTCATGCTCACCCACTTCATAGATCGGAACGATGCCGGGGTGATCGAGCTTCGCGGCAGACTCGGCTTCCAGGCGGAATCGGCGGCACGCTTCCGGATCGGCGTTAGTGCTCTCCAACATCATCTTCAGCGCGACGAGCCGATTCAGCGTTCGTTGCCACGCGCGATAGACGATCCCCATGCCTCCCTGCGCGATCACTTCCAGCAGTTCATAGTTTCCGAATTGCCGTCCGACAGGCGAGTCAACCGATGGCGGTGAGTTCAAATACCGAACGGTTTTCATCAACTCCGATTCTTCGACAGAACCCCGGCCCTCATACCCGACACGCATTTCCGATTCGATGCCGTGCCGGAGACCTTCGACCGCACGGATCACACTCATAGGAAAATCGGCCAATGAACAGAATTCGGGACAGGTGCCGACATAGTCCTCCAGCCGCCACGTTTGGCTGAGTCGCAGGCGGCGTTCCAGGTCGATCGGGAGTGCCTCGATCAGCACGGCTCGGCGCGACGCGGCGGTGTACCCAGACAGCGAGTCGATCAATCCCGTCCAACTCTCCACGGACCACGACCGGTCAAACTGCATCAGCAGCGCATCAACTTGATCGGTAGTCAGACTCGTCGTAGGCATGTGTTCTTGGTTCATGGAAGGAGACCGACGGCGTTCTCTCGGAATCAGCAAGACTCCTCAGTGAGATCTTACGGTCCGGGACAATTGAGACGTTTAACCGCTACGCCAACGGCGTGCGCGCTTGGTGATTGCGACCGCTATTCCACAGCCGCGCGCACGCCGATGGCGTTGCGGTTAAACATTTCGGTCATCACCTTGTTCGTCATAGCTCTTGTTCCAGTTTGACGCGGACTCGGTCGAGCACCCGTTTGATGGTTTGATGCGAGAGTCCCATTTTCTCCGCGACCTCGCGCAACGTCCTGCCTTCTAACGTCAGTGCCACGATCTCGCCCCACTCTTCGGGAGCACCGGTCAGGACGCACTCGATCAGATCGCTCACCGAGATCGCGTCCTCAACGGAAGGCTCGCGTTGAGCCACTTGCTCCAAGAAGGCTTGGGGATCACCTGGCTCTTCGGCTTCGAGATCGCGGATTTGTGCCTGATGGGTGCGCGCGTGGAAACGTGACTTCAGAACGACAATCTGAGCCAACAGGCTCCAGAGGCTTCCCGATTGGTCGATCTGAAAGTCTCCCCGCTCGGCGCGTCGGAAGAACGTGCGAAATGCCGATTGCAGGACGTCTTCAGGGTCGATCCGCTGACGTAGCTTGCTCCCAATGTTGGCGGACGCCAGCCCGGCCAATCGGCGAGCGAATCGTTCAAAGATCCAGTTCGCCACCTCGCCGTCCCCAGTCCGCAGACGGCGATTGAAATCTTCGGGAAGTGCTGTCATGGCCCACCTGAACGGAATTGAGAACCGAACTCTCAACGAACGTCGCAGACAGGGGGCGATGCTATCGAATCGACAATCACTTGGCAGCGAACACGACTGCGCACCTTCGTAGCCGCGTTCGCCAGAACGCGGGCTTGGACGCACCGCGTTCTGGCGAATGTTCAGGCGAGCGGAACTTTGAAGGCCGCTCCCGGCACTTCCTGAACGTATTGAGGAACCGCATAGCCTGGCAGTCGTTGTCGAAGTTCCGTCATCAGGCGACGTCCGATGTCTGCCGCCACCTCGAAGTGAGCCGTCCCCGCCACGCGATCGAGTTGATGCAGATAGTAGGGTTTGATTCCCAATTCGATCAGCCGTTCGCTCAGGGCCACCAGCACATCGGCCGAGTCGTTGACGCCGCGCAGCAGCACCGCTTGATTGAGCGTCAGCACTCCCGCTTGGGTCAGTTGTCGCAACGCCGCCGCGCAGTCGCCGACTAATTCATTGGGATGATTGGCGTGAACCACCACCACCGGCGTCAGCCGTGACGAGGTCAGCAGATTGAGCCACTCGCCGGTGATTCGATTTGGTAACACAATCGGCAACCGAGTGTGCCAGCGGAGCCGTCGCAGATGGGGGATGTGTTCCAGTCGCCGCACGACCGCGATCAAGCGTTCGTCGGTCAGCATCAACGGGTCGCCGCCGCTGAGCAGCACTTCGTGAATCGACTCGTCCTGTTCGAGTGCTTTGAACGCTGGCTCCCAATCGTCGAGCCGCTTCGGTTCTTGCGAGTACGGATAATGCCGTCGAAAGCAGTATCGGCAATGCACGGCACAAGCGCCGGTCAACACCAGCAAGGCTCGGCCAGAGTACTTGTGCAACAGGCCGGGAGCTTTGCGAAACGTCGCTTCCTCCAGCGCATCGAGCGTGAAACCCGGAACGGCGTCATCCTCTTCGGCGAGCGGCAAGACTTGTCGTAAGAGTGGATCGTTGATGTCACCCGATTGCATCCGTTTGAGAAAACTCTCCGGCACCAGCAACGGGAACTGCCGACCGATCGCCGAGAGCCGACAGCCGTCAGCCGTTAATCCCAACCTCGACAACAACTCCTCGGGATCGCGAATCGCATCGGCCAGCGAGCGTCGCCAGTCGTCTCGCAGAGGTGGCGAAGTCGTGTCGGAAGGCTCGATCAAGAGCCGTTCCGCGAGGCTGACATTTCCCGAAACCATGCTCGACACCAACCTCGCGACCCCAGTATAAGTCCGCCCCTTTGTGGGCTTCGTAGCTCGACTTCTGGAGTTGAGTTCCCCGCAAATGCTCGACTCAGAGAGCCGAGTGACGACGACGAACACTATCCGCTTCTCCGAGAAAGACCAATGGCCAACATCAGCACCAGTGACTTCAAGAAGGGAATCAAAGTCCTCATCGATGGCGAGCCATGCGACATGGTCGGCCTGGAATTCGTCAAGCCGGGCAAAGGCCAAGCCCTCTACCGCACGCGGCTGAGAAACCTGCTCAAGGGGACGTACCTCGACAAGACCTACAAGAGCGGCGACGGTCTCGAAGGGGCCGATGTCCGCAAGAGTGACGGCGTCTATTCGTACCGCGACGCCAACGGCTACGTCTTCATGGACAACGAAACCTTCGAGCAACACTCGCTGCCGCTGGAGACCTGTGCCGAGTCGCTCCGATTCATCAAGGAAGGCAGTCTCTGCCAACTGATGTATTGGAATGACCGCCTGATCTCGTTCACTCCGCCGCAACATGTGACGCTCGAAATCACCTACACCGAGCCTGCCGTTCGCGGCAACACGTCCTCCAACGTGACCAAGGCCGCGACCGTCGAAACCGGAGCCGAAATCCAAGTCCCCGCCTTCGTCGCCGCCGGCGAAAAAGTCCGCATCGACGCCCTCACCGGTGAGTACATCGAACGCGTGCGGGATTAGCAGAACGTCTTGATGCGGCTGGATGACAAGTTTACGGTTCTGACGTTATGAAAACGGTGGAAACGCCGACGAAATTGTCTTGGGAACAGACGGCCCAGCAAATGGCTCAAGCGGATGAAGATTGGTCCGATTGGGAATTGCCGTCAGACGGTTGGGACGGCGAATGAAACATGGGAAACAAGGGCCAGTCATGCAAATTCCCGTGGTGATTGAACCGGTTCCTGGCAATCGCTTTCTCGCAAAAAGTGCGTCGGTCCAGTCGTTCGCTGTTGAGGGAGCTTCGGCGGAAGAATCGTTACGATTGTGGCGTGAACGATTCTCGTCGGTCCTGCCCGCCGATGCGGTGATTGTGCAAGTGGAATCCCCTCCAGCAGCCGAACATCCGCTGGCTCGATTCGCGGGCAGACTCAAGGATGATCCGCTTTTCGAGGAGTGGCAGGCGGCCATTGAGGACTATCGGCGACGATGTGACGTGGAGGCCGGACTGCCATGAGCCTGTATGTGCTGGATACGGACTCCTTATCGCTTTATCAGCACGGACATCCGGTGGTCGTCCAGCGGATGTTGCAACAGTCGCTCAAGACCTTGGCGACCACGGCAATCACCGTCGATGAGCAATTGACCGGCTGGTACACGTTGCTCCGCAAACAAAGGAGCCGCAAACAATTGGCCCGTGCCTACGACAATTTGATCGAGACCGTCGTGGAATTGAACCAGTTTCGGTTGCTGTCGTTCACCGAGGCCGCGATCGATCGCTTTGAAGGTCTTCGGCTGTTGAAGTTGGGTGTCCGCACCAATGATTTGCGAATCGCGGCGATTGCATTGCTGAATGACGCGACCGTGGTGACACGCAACTTGGCGGACTTCAATCGCGTTCCCGGACTCAAAGTCGAGAACTGGGCGGATTGAGCGAAATCCACAATCCGAACTCAGTCGCTGAGAAGCTCCGATTCGGATATCACTCCGCCATGAACGCTCCCCAACATAACGGCAAACTCTACATCGAGACCGTCGGCTGTCAGATGAATATGCTCGACAGCGAGCTGGTTGTCGCCGCGCTGCGCCAACAGGGCTACTCGCTAACCAGCGATGTCAAAGAGGCGGACACGATCCTCTTCAACACTTGCAGCGTGCGCGATCACGCCGAGCACAAGATCTACAGCCAGCTCGGCCGTTTGAAATTCAGCAAGCGAGCACGTCCCAATCAGGTGATTGGTGTGATGGGCTGCATGGCTCAGAAGGATCAAGAGCTGATCTTCAATCGTGCCCCGCATGTCGATCTGGTCGTCGGCACCGGTCAGCTCCGCGAGATTCCGCGGCTCGTTGACGAAGCTCGCTCCGACCGAGGCCGCCGCATCGCCGTCAGTCTCGATCGCAAAGAAGGCTCGCGTGATGAAGTCGCCAGCAGCTTTGAAAGCTATGACCCGGCTCGCGATCCTGAAATGCGGCCGACGCCGTTTCAGGCGTTCGTCCGAATCATGATCGGCTGCGACAAGTTTTGTACTTACTGTGTCGTGCCGATGACTCGCGGGCCGGAGCAAAGTCGCCCGCCGCGTGAGATCGCTCACGAAGTCCGACTGCTCGCTCAGCAAGGAGTCAAAGAGGTCACGCTGCTGGGCCAAACGGTCAACAGCTACAAGCACACGCAAGACGGCAAACTCTTCCGGCTGTCGGACCTGCTCGAACTAATCCACGACACGGAAGGTATCCTGCGGATTAAGTTCGTCACGAATTACCCGCGTGACATGACCGACGACTTGCTGCAAGCGGTGCGCGATCTCCCGAAGGTCGCGCAATACTTGCATGTGCCGGCGCAGTCGGGCTGCGATGAAATGCTCAAGCGGATGAAGCGAGGTTATACCGTCGATCAATACCGTGAAATGTTCTCGCGCATTCGACAGGCATTGCCGACCTGCGCCGTCTCCAGCGACTTCATCGTCGGCATGTGTGGTGAGTCGGACGAGTCTTATCAGAAGAGTCTCGACCTGATTCGCGAGTGCCGGTTTAAGAACTCATTCATCTTCAAATACAGCCCTCGTCCCGGCACGAAGGCGCATGACTTGTGGGAAGACGACGTCCCCGAAGAGGTGAAGCGTCATCGCAATAACGAGATGCTCGATTTGCAAAACCAGATCAGCGAAGAGGACAACGCCGACCTGATTGGTTCGACGTTTGAAGTGCTGGTCGAGGGGTTCAGCAAGTCCGCCAAGAAGGCGCAAGCGGCGGACGAATCGTTCGTGCCGCAGGCGTCCGATTCGGAATCGGCAAGCGGGCCGACTCAATTGGTGGGCCGCACGCGCTGCGACCGGATTGTGGTCTTTGATGGCAATCCCCGGTTGGCGGGCCATCTGGTGGAAGTGGCGGTTCAGGGCTGCACCGCGACAACATTGCTCGGCGAGATTGTGACGCACGAGCGGCAATTCAGCAGTGCGTCGTTGCCGGTCATGTCGTCAGAAGTCGAGGAACATTAGCGCCAGCGTTGAAGTCGCGGCGTTTGAATCGGCCCCATCCGGCTTGCCCTATTGGGATCTACACAACTCGAAAAAAGTCGGCAATTGTGCCGTCTCTGCGCGCTTCGCTTCTCTGCGGTAAAAGTGATGGAAATGCCTCCGTTTACCGCAGAAAAGCGAAGAGCGCAGAGCTAAGACGAACACGTTTTTATGGGGTTCGCAAAATTGTGTAGAGACCAATGGGGCAGGCCGGATGGGGTCTAGCAAACGACACCGCTCGCGGTCTCGTGTTGACGAAACCGCGAGCGGCAATTTTTCTTCGGTGCATTCGTCTGGCTTGTTAGCCCACATGTGAGGCGAGGTCATTCAAAGCGGCAACTGCTTGATCGACCCCCCCCATGCTGATGGCGAACGCCATCGTGGGGTCATTTCGGACGGCTTCCAACGCCTTTTTCGCCTTGTCGATGGTTCCATTCTTGAGCGCGAACATCATCGCCTCCTTCTGGCCATCCACGCTGACGCTCCCGCGCCGGCCACGAGCTTTGCCCGCCTTGGCTCGCAGGTTCGACTTGATCACGCTGACGTACTTCGGATCGAGATCCAGCCCCGCGTTTTCCTTGGCATACGCGGAAATCTCTGCCGGAGAAATAAGCCCTTTATTGAGCGCCTCCCGAATGATCGCCGCCTTATTGACTCCCGAACTTCTCTTTTTTGCCACGAGTAACTCCTCAGAATGAAACAGTGGAATGACATATTCCAACTTTCGAGGGGGTTCTATAACTGGCATCCTCGTGAGAGTCAAATGAAGAGCCAATGTCGTCTGTAGTAGACACACCGGGAGTGTTTACAAATCTTGGCATAGACGACTGCGGCTGAACCGCAAACACGCACCCATTTGACACAACATTTGGAAGTGAAGGAGTCCAATCTGGCCTGCATGTTTTCTGCCTCCTTCTTAAATTCTTGGTTGGCGATAATTCTTGGTTGGCGATTTCACATCATTCTGCCCACCCATCATTCTGCTGTTCGGGATTCAGCAGAATGATGGGTAGGCAGAATGATGTGAGGCCGGAGATAAGCACTCTCAATCTTCTCGCGAACACAAAGCCTTCACCGATTGCGGAGCAGTGAGTTGACTCGCCGGCAACACGCTTCAGAAACTCAGACTGTTCCAACCAGCCACTCGAAGCTCGCAAGAATCTCTTGCAAGGCTGGCCGGGTTTTCGGCTTACTCAGTTCGGGGAACCGGCTGCCTGACTCTTTAACAACGATTAACGATTGGAGTTTTCCATGAACCCGCAGAAGTACGACCTGGACGAATCGACCGGCCATGCTCAAACGGCGCTGCCGCTGCCGCCGGGGTCGGTCGTTCCCGTGTTTGGGGCGATGCTGAGCATTTCCGCAGGCATGCTGATCGGTGGGAAATACGAGATTCTCGGCCGCATCGGAGCGGGTGGGATGGGGGAAGTTTGGAACGCTCGCGACCGGAAGTTGGAACGAGTCGTGGCGATCAAGCGGATCAAGCCGGAGTTTG
>JBJXEX010000422.1:0-19007 GCA_046156195.1 Planctomycetaceae bacterium
GTTTGTGGCGCACGCGGCTCGCGTGCGTTGATTCCTCGGATTCGCACGCGAGCCGCGTGCGCCACAAGCCATCATTCTGCCCCCATCATTCTGCCAACGCTTCTGGCAGAACGATGGGGGCAGAATCATTTTGCGAATCCGCTCGGAATCTCAAATCCATTCGCACCCTGGCGTCGTCTATCCCCTGAATCCCCATGATGACTCATGCCGCTCCGGCTTCTGACGCAGACGCGGACGACTTCGGCAAACGGCTGGAGGCGTTGTTTCAGACTGCGCACGGCGAGTTATTGGGGACGCTGTATTACCTCGTGGGAAATTTGGAAGACGCTCGCGACGCGGTGCAGGAGACGTTTCTGAAGTGTTGGCGGCATCCGCCCACCACCGAGATCGTCGATCTGAAAGCTTGGGTCTTTCAAGTCGCTTTGAACACCGGCCGGGATCTCCGCAAGACCGCGTGGAACCGGCGCAAGCAACCATTGGCGGAGGATGCTGCGATGCTCGCAACCGCAATTGGGCCGGACGTGGCCCTGCTGCAAGAGGAACAACTCGACTCGCTGCGGCGAGCATTATTGCGGCTCCGTCCCGAAGAGCAGGAAGTTTTTCTGCTGAGACAGAACGGCGGACTGAGCTATGAACAAATCGCCGCCGCGACCGCGCTGCCGCTGGGCACCGTGAAGACGCGGATGCGCGCCGCGATTCAACAACTGCGAACCGCCGTGGGACGAGAGTGACTGATCACGCAGCCAAGCCTTCAGCCCCAAAGGGGCACGACTCGATAGCCCAGGGCAACGCCCTGGGTTGGGTATGAAAGAGAAAGTCCTCAGCCCTGAAGGGGCGCAACTGGGACAGACGACAGGCCAATAACGCCCCGTTGGGGCTGAATGAAATCGGATGTTGCACGAACCCAGGGCGTTGCCCTGGGCTATCGAGTTTGGCCCCGTTGGGGCCGAGAACAGGGACATGCCATGAAACAATCAAACAACATTCAGCAAACGCTGCTCGAACTGCATTACGGATTGCTCGACGACGCGGCCGCCGCGCGATGGCAGAAGCGCATCGCGTCCGAGGAGGATGTCGCCCTCGCTTGGGCCGAGGTGCTCAAGCTGACCGGGCAGTTTGCCGAGGCGGCGAAGCTGCAAGGCATTCCACACGACAAACGCGTGCAGTCGCCGTCGGCTGAAGAGTTGTTGCGAGCTTCTGCGGACGCTCGTGCGCGACGTGTCACGAAATGGCGATTGGTGCGGCGAACGCTCGCGGCCGTGGCGATTCTCTGGATGTGCGGATTCGTCGGAGTCCGATTTGTACAAAGACTGCCGAATGAGCCGATGCTGCCTCTCCGTTTGCAGGCGACGAGCATTTCCGACGGAGTCCGCTCGAAGCTGAATCAGTTTCAGTTCACGGTTTCTCGCGGCGACCGGCGAGTGTTCGCGATGCCGGCCACTTTGCATTTTCAGGTTCAGGCGGCGAATGTCATTCTGCATCAGCAAGACGTGAGCACCGACCAGTCCGGCAGGGTGACCTACGCCGTCCCAGCGAATCTCAAGCTACCAAGGGACTCGCAACTGTATGTGACGGCGACCGCTCCCGACGGCTCGCACACGCAAGCACACACGACATTGCCGCTGGAGCCGACGCGGTGCCTGACGTACCTCACCGTCGATCGGCCGCTGTATCGGCCGGGTGAGACGATCTTGTTTCGTTCGCTCACGCTCGAACGGCATTCGCTGCGAGCGGACGTGGATGTCCCGATTCACTTCGAGCTGCGTGATCCCAGCGGCGCGGCGGTTCCGAATGCTCTGCGAGACGGCGTGACGCAGCGCGGTGTCGGCAACGGAGCGTTCGCGTTGCCCTCCTCGGCGACCGGGGGCGAGTACACGCTCGTTGCCAGGAGCCTGGACGGATTCTTCCCGGAAGAGCAACGCAAATTGTTGGTGCAGCAATATCGAGTGCCGCGCTTCAAGAAGGAGATCGAGTTCAAGCGTCGCAGTCACGGCCCCGGCGATCTGGTCGAAGCCGACTTCTCCGCCGCGCGAGCCGAAGGTGGACCGCTCGCGAAGGCCAAGGTTCGCATCACCGCGACGGTCGATGGCCACGAAGTCGCCAGGCAAGAATCGCTGACCAGTGAAGTCGGCACCTGCGTCGTCTCGTTCCGATTGCCCGAACACATCGCCGATGGCGACGGTCAACTGGCCGTGTCGATTGACGACGGTGGCACGCAAGAGACGCAGGTGAAGACGATCCCGATTCAGCTCGGAAAAGTGAAAGTCGAGTTCTATCCCGAAGGCGGACATCTCGTCGCCGGCTTGGAGAATCGCGTGTACTTCGCGGCGAGAAACCCGCTCGGCAAACCCATTCACATCGCTGGCCAAGTGCTGGATCAACAGGGCCGCGAGGTCGCTCGTGCCGAGACGGTGCGCGACGGACTCGGCAGTTTCCGATTCACCCCGTCGCGTGGCGAGCGGTATGTGTTGAAGGTCGCTCAACCGGTCGATGTGACGAACGCGCCGGAGTTGCCCGCCGTGATCACTGGCCGTCCGGTGCTCGATACGGGGCGCGGCGTGTTCGCGGCGAATGAACCGATCTCGTTCAAAGTCCGAACGGAGTCCGCGATGCCGATTCTGGTTCAAGCCTCGTGTCGCGGCGTCAGTGTGGGCGAATCGAAGTTCACGCTCACTCGCGGCAGCACCACGTTGAAACTACCGATCTCGGCGAACGTCGGCGGAGTGATTCGGCTAACGGTCTCGAACACGCTGACGACTCCGGCAACTCCGCTGGTCGAGCGATTGGTGTTTCGTCAGAGCGATGCGAAGTTACAAGTGCGTCTCGTAGAGCGAAGTGGCGAAGCCACAACTAACCCGAAGCGTCAGCGAGGGCGAACGCTTCAAGAGACTACGCACTCGGAGCGTTCTGAAGCATCCGCCCTCGCTGACGCTTCGGGTTACATCCCTGAGTCAATCGCAAGGTCGCCCGGTGATCCGTTGCGGTTGACTCTACAAGTCACCGATGAGAATGACCGGCCGACGGCCGCGATGTTGGGTGTCGCCGTCGTCGATGATGCGGCCCTGAGTCTCGACGAGCACGAGCGACCGACGCTGCGGACTCACTTCTTGCTCACCAGTGAAATCAACAACCCAGAGGATCTGGAGCACGCGAATTTTTACCTACCCGATTCACTGGTGAGCGGCACGGCGCTAGCCGCCGGTCATTCGCGGGAAGACACCGAGACCGAATCACCGGTGGCTAGCGCCAAACCGCTCAAAGCGAATGCTCTTGGGCTGACGCCGCCCCGCTCGCCAAATGCGTCAGCGGCCGAGGCAGTCGATCTGTTGCTGGGGACTCAAGGCTGGCGGCGGTTCGTCGAGAAGAATACCTCCGAACCGAATCCAGATTTTCGTCAGCAAGTCGCCAAGCTCATCGACCTCGACGGCCGAGCCAATCAACCGTCGGTGTTCGACAACGGGCCTGTGATCGAACAACAGACGGCAATCCATTCGCAGAACCTGAACGCCGCATGGAGCCAATTGCTGAGCGACATCCGCGTCGTGCTTGTCGTGATTCTGACCGCTTGGCTGTTCTCGATCTTGATGCGTCCGCGCTGGCGAACGGCGACGGGCGCGGGCCTCTGGTTGTGGCTCGCGGCGATGGGGACGTCGTGCTGGCTGGTGGGATGTGGTGAAGTTCAATCCTCAAGGGCCACTGCGAGAAAAATTGATCGTGCGGCTGGCGGTGCTCCTCACGCATCGGCCGAAGCAATGATGCCGTTTGATGCCATGTCGGCGTCCGAAGAGATGCCGAGCGAGACCGCCAAATTCGCAATGGCGAAACCGTTCGCTGACATGGGTGACGCATCGGACGGAGAAGCGAGAAGTCTCCGAACGGCACCGCCAGCGATCCTCCCGCAGTCGAGCACCTCAGAGCCTAGCGATCCAGCGGCCAATCAGTCGGTGTTCGGAGAAGGAAAGAGTGGCTCTGCCGTCGCAGCGGGAGCATCATCGGCTCCGGCGAAAGACACGTTCGCAACACGATTGCTCAGTGCCGATGACCTGCGACGTCTGCTGGCCGCACGCGGGTTGAATGCCGACGGGCTGAGCGGCCAGTTGCTCGATGAGTTGCGGTTTCCGGTGCGCGAGTACGCTCACAAACATGTCCGACGCGAATCGGGACTGCGCGAGGATTTCACCGAGACGTTGTTCTGGCAACCGCTGCTGATCACCGACGCGAATGGCGAGGCGACGATTCGCTTCGACTTGTCGGATTCGGTGACGACCTTCCGCGTGCTGGCCGACGCACACACCGGCGATGGTCGCATCGGCTCCGGTGGGGGCGAGGTGTTGTCTCGGTTGCCGTTCCAGATCGAACCGAAGCTGCCACTGGAGGTCACGACTGGTGATCGCATTGACCTGCCGGTCGCGGTCATCAATCGCACGTCCGAGCAACAACAGGTGCAGCTCGGCTTGTCGGCGGACGGGACTCTGCAAGTGGTCGGCGACAAGTCGCGCAGCGTGACCGTTGCTGCCAACGATCAGCGCCGCGAACACATCTCGCTGAATGTCACGCATGGGTCGGCGGAGTCGGATGCGTTTATTGAGGTGCGTGCGGTGGGGCAGGGGGGGCGGCTGGCGGGTGACGCACGCGAGCCGCGTGCGCCACATTCGGACGCTGTGCGACGCAAGCTGCATGTCGCTCCGGCGGGATATCCGATTCGCGATTCGTTGGCCGGTGTCATCAACGGAGTCGAACGATTGCGACTAAAAATCCCCAGCGAGGCCGTCCCCGGTTCGTTGGCGGTGACTCTGCGAGCGTATCCCTCGCCTCTCGCCGATCTGCTGTCGGGGGTCGAGAGCATCTTGCACGAACCGCACGGTTGCTTCGAGCAAACGACCTCCACCAACTATCCCAATACGATGGCGTTGCAGTATCTCCAGCAAAACCAGCTTGCGAATCCGAACGTCACTCGAAAGGCCAAGGACTTCCTCGATCGTGGCTACCAGAAACTGACCAGCTTCGAGTGCAAGCAACGCGGCTACGAATGGTTCGGCAGCGATCCCGGCCACGAGGCGCTCACCGCCTTCGGACTGATGCAGTATCACGACATGGCCGAAGTCATGCCGGTCGATGCCGAGATGGTGGAACGCACGCGGACTTGGTTGCTCAATCGCCGCAATGGCCAAGGTGGCTTCCATCGCAACCCGCGCCATTTGCATGTCTGGTCGGTGCAGCAAGACATCGTCGATGCCTATGTCTTGTGGGCGCTGACCGAAGCGGATGCCGCTGAGCGAAATTCCAAATCTCAAAACTCAAATCCCAAATCTCCGAGTTCCGATCTTCAGACAGAACTCGATCATCTCACCGCCGTCGCGAATGGCTCGCGTGATTCGTACTTGATCGCATTGTCAGCGGCTGCGTTGCTCAATGCGGGACGGACGGCGGATGGCGAACGATTGCTGCAAACTCTGACCG
Source organism: Planctomycetaceae bacterium (assembly GCA_046156195.1). GTDB lineage: Bacteria > Planctomycetota > Planctomycetia > Planctomycetales > Planctomycetaceae > SXKJ01. The sequence continues at coordinate 5,461 of JBJXEX010000422.1, forward strand.
AACTGCAAGCGGCTGACGGCAGTCTGACGGGTTCGACCACGGTGACGCAGAGCGGTGGGTTGTCACTCAAGATGGAAACGACCGCGCTGGCGACGATCGCCTGGTTGAAGAGTCCGCGATTCCACGGCGCGACCGATCGCGCGGCGAAGTGGATCGTCACACATCGCGAAGGACACGGAGGCTTCGGCTCGACACAAGCGACGGTCCTCGCGCTGAAGGCTCTGGTCGGCTACGCGAAGACGTCGAATGTCGCTCGTCGCGGAGGCAGCTTGCAGGTCGTGCGCGATCAAGAAGTGCTGGCTCAGATGACGTTGCCCGAAGGGGCGGATGCCAGCTCAACGATCGAACTGACCGGCATCGGCTCGAAGCTGGTGCCGGGCGAGACGGACCTCGAACTGCGTGCTCCGGGCTTCGGCCGTTTGTCGTATGCGATGGAGGTGCTCTATCACACGCCGAAGCCGCCGAGCGATCCGAATTGCCCGGTGCGATTGACGACCACGCTTGCTTCACGGAACGAGACCGCGACGTTGACTGCTGGTGACACCGTGCGACTCGAAGCGCTGCTGAAGAACACGACCGAGCGCGGCCTGCCGATGACGGTCGCCGTGCTCGGATTCCCCGCTGGGCTGGAACCGCGAGCGGAAGAACTCAACGAACTTCGCGAGGCCGGCGCGTTCGATTACTACGAACTGCGGCCGCGCGAGATCCTCTGCTATTGGCGAACGATCCACCCACAAGCCGAGCACCGCATCGCGATCACTCTGAATGCCACGATCCCCGGCGAGTACACGGCTCCCGCCTCGCGAGCCTACCTCTACTACACCGCCGAGCAGAAACACTGGGTCGAACCGCTACGAGTGCGGATTACGCCGTAAGCGGCAGGGCGCAAGCCCTCCGGTTTCGGGCGGCGATTTGCCGACACCGGACGGCTCGCGCCGTTCCGCTACAGCAAGCTGACGCCGCCCCGCTCGCCTGTTTCACAAGCACGATTGAGACGATATCGCCAAGCCCTTACTCTGCCTCGAACTCATCACGACGAGGCAATTGATGGCAGATTTTCAGACGGTCGCGCAGGTCGGCGACATCCCCGAAGGCGAAGCTCGAACCTTTTGCGTGAATGGCAAAATGGTCGCCGTCTTCCTGAACAATGGCGAGTACTCGGCCATCAACGACCTGTGCCCGCACATGGGAGCCTCGCTGTCGGCCGGATATGTCGAGGACGGCGGCGTGACCTGTCCGTGGCACGCCTGGCGATTCTGCATTAAGACCGGGACGTGGCTGGACAACCCCAACGCGAAGACTCGGACGGAAGCGTTTGCTGTCCGCGTCGAGGGGAGTGCGATTCAAGTTCTCGTTCCAGACGTTGCCGTGAGCGCGGCCGGGGCTGGCGGAAAATGAAGGGCGAAAAATAAGGCGGGCATGTTGTCTGTACTTCAAACATTGAGAGTTTTGTTTTTGCGAGAAGATTTTGGAGGCGTGAGTGCCTTGTGCCGTTACTCCGAAGGAGTTGCGTCTCATAGCCCAGGGTTGCCGCGCTTCGCGGCTACCCTGGGTTACGGATCCGTCAATGGGTTCTACCCCAACGGGGTTGCGTCATTCGTTGATCGACATTGACGCAACCCCTTCGGGGTAGGTCACGTCGTTGTGACTCGTACCCAGGGTAGCCGCGAAGCGCGGCAACCCTGGGCTATGTGACGGAACTCCTTCGGAGTAAACGCAAGATGCCGACCACATCTTTGTGAGCGACCCGTTTGTGTTGCGGGCACAGCCCGCGCCAAGATTGTTCGATTTTTCGTCCTCCATTTTTCGCCCTCCATTTTTCACCAGCTCTATATTGATTTGATTTTCTCTAAGGACATCTCAATGACGGCATCAGCAGTCCTGCGAGTCGACGGATTGGTCGCCTCGCCACAGTCGTTTTCCTTCGATGACTTGCGGGCGTTTTCAGAAGCCGAACAAGTTCGCGACTTCACTCGGTTCCACCCGAAGCGGCCGGGCGACGGCGTGACGTTGCAAGCACTCTTGGCTCGAGTGGCTCCTGCCGCCGAGGCCAACTATCTGACGCTGCACGCCACGCGCGACGACTTCGCGGCAAGCATCCCTCTGGCGGCGATCGTGGATGAAGCGGTCGTCGTCTATCAGCTTGATGGCACGCCGTACCCGGAAGCCAAGGGAGGGCCGTTTCGGTTTCTCATCAAGAATCCGGCGGTGTGTCACACGGATGAACTCGACGACTGCGCGAACGTGAAGTTCGTGGATCGAATCGAACTGACCGCTGGCCGTGGACGGGACACTCGGCCTCACGACGAACAAGAACACGAAGCGTTACATCAACACTAAGCCCGACACCATCGCCCCCACTGAGCTTGCCTCAGTGGTTCACGGGTTTTTGCGCTACGCTTGCGAATCTCATGTATTGTTGCCGAGGTAGCGCAAAAACCCGCAAGCCACTGAGGCAAGCTCAGTGGGGGCCGGATCAAAGACGAACAACTCAAAAACGGTATCACGGCTTTCGGCCATCGGCTCTCAGCATTCGGCCGAACGCCGTCAGCCGATGGCCGAAAGCCGTTATCCCAAACCCCGGTGCCATGCCTTCGATTCGCATCTCTAATCTGACAACCGACGTGTTTATGCCGGAGACGGAACTTCCGAATCGGCTCGCGCGCAAGCTGGGCCTCAACCCCGCCGATGTTTCTCGCTGGCGGATCTTGCGGAAGAGTCTCGATGCCCGCTCGCGGCGCGAGTTGAAGTTCGTCTACACGTTGCTGGTCGAGTTGCCCGACGATGAGCAGACCGCGCGGTTGTTGTCGAAGACGTCGAACGATGTCGCGTTGTTTTCACCGCCACCGTTCGAGGATGTCGTCTGCGGATCAGCACCACTTGAACAGAGGCCGGTTGTGATCGGCTCCGGGCCGGCGGGATTGCTGGCGGGATATTTTCTGGCGGCGAAGGGCTATCGACCGCTGATTCTCGAACGGGGGGCGGCGGTCAAGGAACGCGTCCCCGCGATTCGTCTCTTCGATTCCGGCGGCGCTCACGATCCCGAAAACAATTACCTCTTCGGCGAAGGGGGAGCGGGCACGTTCAGCGACGGCAAGCTGACCTGTCGGTTGAGTGGGCCGGATGTCGATTGGGTGCTCGCGCGGTTTGTTGAATGCGGAGGTAAGCCGTCGCTGGTCTATGAGCATCGGCCGCATCTGGGGAGCAATCGGTTGCCGATGATCGTTCGCAATCTGCGACGCAAGATCGAAACGCTTGGTGGCGAGTATCGTTTCAATTGCCGGTTCGAGGGACTCGACATTGCCGACGGTCGCTTGCGCGGCTTGCACACGTCGAGCGGTTATCTCGCGACAACGCAGGCGATTCTCGGCATTGGACACAATGCTCGGGACACCTATCGCATGTTGCTCGACGCGGGCATTCCGATGACTCAGAAGGCGTTTCAACTCGGACTGCGAATCGAGCAACCGCAGGAGCAAGTCAACCGGCACAAGTACGGCCGGCCGGAGTATCTCGAATTGCTCGGCGCGGCGGACTACACGCTGACGGCTCGCGGTGAGCGTGATGTGTACTCGTTCTGCATGTGTGCCGGCGGCATCGCGATCCCAAGCATCTCTGAGCCGAATTGTTTCGCGACGAACGGCATGAGCAACTCGCGGCACGACACGCCGTTCGCCAACAGCGGCGTCATGGTGACGATCGAACCGCATGAGTTCGGAGGCTCGCACCCGTTGGCTGGCGTCGAACTGCAACGTCAGTTCGAGTCGGCCGCGTTCGAGTTGGCTGGCCGGAATTATTTCTGTCCGATCCAAACGGCTTCGGACTTCCTGTCGGGGCGATCGCCCTCGCCGGATCAGCGATTCGAGTCGTCGTATCCGCGCGGTCTCGCACCGATGAACTTGGACAACGTGTTGCCGCCGGTGGCGCTCTCGGCGATTCGATCGGGGTTGCCGTTGATGGACCTCAAGTGGCGCGGCGACTTTCTGCGTCACGCGAATCTGATCGGCCCGGAGATGCGCGGTAGCTCGCCGGTGCGCATCGAACGCGATGTGGCGACTCGTCAGTCGCCGACTTGCGCGGGGCTGTATCCCGTCGGCGAGGGAGCAGGTTTCGCGGGAGGCATCATCAGCGCGGCGGTCGATGGGCTAATCAGCGCGAAGCAATTGGTGCGTGAGTTCGCGCCGGTGGCGTAGCCACGCTCGCCAGAGCGTGTCGGAAAATGTAACCCGAAGCGTTAGCGAGGGAGTTTGGAAAATGTAACCCGAAGCGTTAGCGAGGGAGTTTGGATTGTGATTTCTCGAAGATTCCGACCCTCGCTGACGCTTCGGGTTACATGAAGCCGACCCTCACTGACGCTTTGGCTTACATGAAGCCGATCCTTGCTGACGCTTTGGCTTACATGAAGCCGATCCTCGCTGACGCTTTGGCTTACATGAAGCCGACCCTCGCTGACGCTTCGGGTTACATGATTCCGACTTTTTCGACAGGTTCGCCAGAGCGTGGGCCGAGTCACCAACTAGCCCACGTTCTGGCGAACGTGGCTACGAGACGGCGTCATCCGCTTTCGCGATCTCGGCGGGGATGCAGGCCATCGAGACGAGCTTGTCGTTGTCTTCCAACCGGATGATGCGGACGCCTTGGGTGTTGCGGCCGATGACGCTGATGTCGCCCGCTCGGAGTCGTTGGATCTTGCCGCTGGCGGTGACCATCAGGACTTCGTCGGCGTCGGTGACGGCGACGATGTCCACCGCTTTGCCGTTGCGAGCGGTCGCTTTGATATCGCGGACCCCTTTGCCGCCTCGGCCTTGAAGGCGGTATTGCGCACCGCTCTTAACGGACTCTTCGCCGGTTTCGGCCTCGTCGGGCTCGGACGCTTCGGCGATCGGGACCGTATCCTCGGCCTCAGGCGGTGCGAGCGTGTCGGCCGCACCTTCGGCGACGAGCGTGTCGCTCGGTTCGGAGACATCGGGTTCACCAACACCGAACGGAGTTCGTTTGCCGTATCCATTTTCGCAGACTGTCAGCAGCGACTTGTCGGGATCGGCGATGACCATGCCGATCACGATGTCCCCTTTGCTCAAGCGGATGCCGCGGACTCCTTGAGTGGCTCGGCCCATGCTGCGGGCGTCGGATTCGGCGAAGCGGATCGACATGCCGTTGGCCGTCGCGAGCAGCACGCTCTCCCCCTTCGACACGAGCTGCACATCGACGACGAGATCATCATCCACCAGCGAGATGGCAATGAGGCCACCCTTCTTAACGCGGCCGTATTCTTCGAGCGGCGTCTTCTTCACCGTGCCGTTGCGAGTCGCAATCATCAAGCCGCGATCGTCGAATGAGCGGACGGCGACGCAATTACAAACCTTCTCCCCTTCGGTCAGCGACAGCAGATTGACGAGTGCCCGGCCCTTCGCGGTGCGGGTGCCGAGCGGCAAGTCGTAGACTTTCGACCAATAGACTTTGCCTTTGTCGGTGAAGAACAGCAGCCAGTCGTGGGTGCTGGCGACGAACAGATTTTGGATCGGGTCGTCGTCTTCGGTCTTGGCTCCAATGACCCCTTTGCCGCCGCGATTCTGAGCTTCATATTCGGTGAGCTGCGTGCGCTTCACATAGCCACGTTGCGAGATGACGACCGTCATCTGCTCTTCGGTGATGAGGTCGTCGCGGTTGACGTCTTCGGCTTCCCCCTCTTCGATGGAGGTGCGGCGTTTGTCACCGTACTTGTCCTTGATGTCGAGCATGTCTTGCCGCACGACGGCGCGGATGTTCGCCTCATCGGAGAGCAGCGTCAGGTAGCCGGTGATGTCGGCCAGCAGTTTGCCGAACTCTTCGATCAGCTTGTCCCGTTCGAGATTCGCCAGCGAGCCAAGCTGCATCGAGACGATTGCTTCCGATTGATTCGGCGACAGTGAGTACGTCTCTTTGACGCCGTTCTCCTCTTGGAACAGACGATAGCCGCTCTCGCCGAGTGCTCGCGCGATGAGTTCGCCCGCCACAGCGATGAGTTGCAGACGGACCTTGGCTTCGGCTCGGCTGGGAGACTGGCGGATCGTGCGGATGACTTCGTCGATGTCGATCTGGGCAATCATCAGCCCCTCGACCGTGTGCTTGCGCTTGCGAGCTTCGCTCAGCAGGAACTCGGTGCGGCGGCGAATGACGTCGACGCGGTGCAGGATGAACTCCTGCAACATCTCTTTGACCGAAAGCACCTTTGGCCGGTTGCCAACGAGCGCGAGCAGAATCACGCTGACCGTCTGCTGCAACGGCGAGAACTGGAACAGTTGGTTGAGCACGACTTCTTTGTCGGCGTCCCGTTTCAGTTGAATATGAATCTGCACCTGCCACGGCTTGTCGTTGCGGTCGGTGTAGTCGGTGACTTTGGCGATCCCTTTGATCCGATCTTCTTTGACCAGCTCTTCGAGCTTCAGCCGGATGCGGTCGCGTGTGTCTTGGAAGGGGATCTCGGTGACGACGATGACGTCGGTGTTCTTTTCGGTCTCGAAGTGCGTGCGTGCTCGCAGCGTGAGCGTGCTGCGTCCGGTGGCGAAGCCTTGGATGATGCCCGCTCGACCGCAGATGACTCCACCGGTTGGGAAGTCGGGACCGGGCATGACTTCGAGAATCTGACCGAGGTTGGCGTTGGGGTTGTCGATCAGCAGGACGGCCGCGTCGCAGACCTCGCCGAGATTGTGCGGCGGGATGCTGGTGGCCATGCCGACCGCGATGCCGTTCGAGCCGTTGACCAACAGGTTCGGAAACTTGGAGGGCAAGACGACTGGCTCGACTCGTTGCTGATCGTAGCTGGCGATGAAATCGACGGTGTCGTTGTCGAGATCTTGGAGCATGTCGCCGGCCGCCTGCGACAGCCGAGCTTCGGTGTATCGCATCGCGGCGGGAGGCATCCCGGCGAGCGATCCGAAATTGCCTTGCGTGTTGATGAGCATTTCACGCATGGCCCAGGACTGAGCCATGCGGACCAGCGTGGGATAAATCGCTCCGTCGCCGTGCGGGTGATAGTTACCCATCGTCTCGCCGACGATCTTCGAGCACTTGGTGCGTGAGGAGGACGGTCCCAAATTGAGATCGCGCATGGCGACCAGAATTCGTCGCTGTGAGGGCTTCAACCCATCGCGCACGTCAGGCAGCGCGCGGCTGATGATGACGCTCATCGCGTAGGTCAGATAGCTGGTGCGAATCTCGTCCTCGATCGCGAGCGGGACGATGTTGCCTGTGAAGATCGCAGGGAGGTTTTCGGGACCGTCGCCTGTCCCCGGAATCTGTTCGTCGTGACCGTCGGCCAACTGGGCTACTCCTGTCCAAGACTCGCGAAATCGTCTGCGTGCAGGGGCCTTCATGGCCTCGGGGAATCATCCGGCAGACGGCCTCAAAACAAGCGGTTTTAAGGCGGGCGGATGGTAGTGGAAGAGCCAGAGCCGAACAACGAACGGTGAGGCGTTGGAACGTCGCAGCAACCGCTCCATCCAGCGGGTCTCAGGTCGCCACGGAACCAGGGTCTGACGCCGCCCCGTTTGCCTGATTCAGGACTCAGGCGGCATGTCCCTGTGAGCTGCGGATGTCGCTTTCAAGCTGGGCGTTGATCAAGCACCCGCGAGCGACCGTGAAATCGTGATTGTTGGCCATGCGAATGTCTTGGACGGAGAGCGGGAAGCGGGCCAACTCGAATGCGTGTCGCAGCAAGCCCTCGAAGCCACCGATCCGCGCGACGCCCCCCACGACGACCACCGGTAGCGGTTGGGGTATATCTAGAACTCGCGGCAAGCTCGCCAACGTAAACGTCGCGCTGCGAATCAGCGCGTAGAGCAGGTCGCGGTGCAGGCTGGCGAGGTAGCGTTCGACATTGCTGATCGGCGCGTTGAGCCGGCCGTCGAACGTCAGCCTTCGCTGTGCGGACTTCGGAAGATCGAGAATCGTCTCGCCCGCGTCGTCGAGCATGATGTCGCCGAACTCGATCGCGATTTGCTCATCGAGCCAATCGCCTCCTTGTGGTACGGAGCATACTGCCAGTTCCATGCCGCGATGGGCCACGACCAATTCGCTGGTCGCGGCTCCGAACGACAGGCCCAGGCCGGTGAACGAGTTCCTCGATAATTCCGCCAGCACCACCGACAGGCCAGCGGACATCACTTGTGGAGAAAAGCCCCGGAGCCGGATCAACCGAGAGAAAAATTCCAGTTCGCTGCTACTGGCCAGCGACTGGAACGATTCGCCTCCCGGAAGAGTAATAACACACATCTCTCCCGGCTGATCTGGCTCGCCGAGCAACGCATCGACCAGAGCGGCCAATGATTGTCGGGCTACGGGGTCGTTCGTCGGCAGCCGCCCGTGAGGTAGCAGGCTCTGCGGTCGAACGTGAAACAGCAACGAATACTCGGCGGCGTTATCGCCGACGATCGTCAACGCACCATCACACACCGCGAACGGAATGTGACCCGCTTTCAACAACGCACGGTATTCCGGTGCGTCGGGCAGCGGAGTGAACATCGCCTGCGCGGCTCGGCCCATCAGCCGTTCGCCGCGACGGCGCACACATCGAATTTGAGAAGAGCCAATGTCTAATCCCACGCTCATGCGCCGTGCTCCTCTCGATCTGGAGTTGAATGAGACTGTTTAGGAGCGGTCTGTTTTTGGACCGCCGACAAGGCCCGATCCAGCGGACCCGTGACAGATGGGCCGGGAGGAGTCGCGGGCGAAGGAGTCGAGAGAATCTGTGTCCCGGTCCCGGTCGAGCCGCTTCGATCAATGCGAAACTTCTGAGTCGTTTGAGCCGCCGAGTTCGAGGCCGTGGGCGGCTGACTTGTCTGCTGATTTGAGCCGCGACCGTGAGGGACTGGTCCCAAGTCCTGATCGATCGGCTCTCCTTGACTCGTCGTCACTTCCTGACGGTCGCGGCTCGGAAAATTCACAGAGTCCTGTCGCCTCGATCCTCTGGCCCCGGTCCCCAAGTGCGGTCTCGGCAACGCGTGCTCTTGATCCAAGCGAATCGTTTTCGCGGGCTGCGGTCGGCCATGAAATTGCATCGGCGAAGTGAGCGGCACGCGCTCTTCGGTCAACGGGAGTTCGTCATTGATGATCGCTTCGAGCGCGTCCCGACGTGCCGGTTGGGGACGGACGGCGATCGGCGGCGCGACCGGAATCGCGTGCGCGGTTTGCGTCCGGCGACGCAACATCACACTGAAGCCGAGCAGCGCGAGTAGCCCCGCTCCTGCCGTGATCAACGGTGGCCAAATCGACCAAGTGGAGTCGGCCTTTTCTGTGCTGGTCTTGTCTGAGTCTGGGTCCGTATCCAAGGTCGAGCTTGATTCGGCATCGACCAGATTTGAATCGGTGAACCTTGCCTTGGCCGAAGGGATCGGTCGGCGCGGGCTGTGAGCGCTGAGCAACGACGGCTCGTCCGGCTGATCCTCTTCAACGGATGGCAGCGGCGCGGGAGCGGTCTCGTTCAATTCGGCCGGAGGTGCCAGCACCATGTGCGAGTCGCGAGCGATGCGATCCTGACTGCGCGGTTTGCTGCGGACTCCACCGACCCGCTCGGCCGACGACTCTTCCACGGGTGGCAGCGGAGCCTCAACGAATTCGGTGGTCGGTACGGCGTTCGGCTGAGCGACAGGTGCGGCGACCGGCAGCGCGGTTTGAGGCAACGGCTGCGAGTCGCGCCAATCTCTGACCGATGGTTGCGATCGTGGCGACTGTGTCACATCGGGCGAGATGTTCGCACGCGGTGCCGGTGGTTGAGTCGCGGCCTCTTTGTCACGCTTGATCGCGAACGGTTCCGGCAGCGGAGCGAGCCGCGCCGCACGCACCGAGTTCGGCGGGAAGATCAGCACCGTGTCAGACGGTAGCGGCATATCCGGCCGAGCTTGTCCGGCCGAGCGTTGATTCGGCGGAGCGATCAGTTTGATCTGCGAGGCTAAGGCTTCGTCCTGTCGCATCAAGGTCAGGATTTCAATCACGCTGGAATGTTCGCGGCGGAGCTTCAGCACCACCGGCCGGTCGATGAGATTCACAAATCCGATTTGCACCGAGTTGGACTCGGCCGGCTTCGCGGCTGCACCGAACTGCCCACTGTTCGCGGATGACGAATACTTCGCATCGGCGATCACCAAGTCACCCGCCATCAATTCAAACTGAGCGGCTCCGGCATACGAGGTCATCTGCCCCGGCCGGCCGTTGCGAATAATGCGGAACTGCCCGGACGAATCACGCGCCAAGCCGCCGATCTCTTGGATCAATTCCCCTAACCGTGCCCCTTTCGGAGCGATCTCATACACACCCGGCCGAGCCACCTGCCCCAGCAAGCCCACATACGGTTGCTGAGCCGAATCGAGCGCCCATGAAACCTTCGGTTGGATTCGCTTGGCATTCGGCATCGGCGGTGACTGCATCAACTGCGATGAGCCATTCGAGCCATTCGGCATCTGGCCTGACTGGTCGGCTCCGAACGGCGATTGGCCGTTGCCGCCAAAGGCCGGATTGTTGGCGATGAACGGCGGTTGATTGACCGGCGGAAACATACCGCTGCTGTTGAAACCGTTGGGGCTGAGTCCTCCGGGGAGCGGTCCCGGCGTCATCAGCGGAAAGCGGTCTCCGCTGGCGGGGAGTCCATCGGGCGAGCGTTGCCACAATCCAGGAGACGGCCCGAATTCGGCCGGCGACTGATTGATGCTGCCGCTGCTCCGAAACCCTTCACCGACCCAAGACTCGGGACCATGAATCGGTCGCGTATTGATGTCGTTGCTCAGAGGTGGGAATTGAAACGCCGAGGCCGCCGTGCCCGTGAAGGCACTTCCCACACCGCATAAGACGGCGATCAGGTGCGACCAGCGATAGCTCGGCATGAGCGTTCCTTTAGACTCGAAAACGGTGCCCGCGCACCCTCAGTGTCTTGATCGGACATTTCCTCCCCTTCGCATCAGGCAATTTGGGGACTCTTTGCCGGTTAAACCAAGTCGTCCGGTTGTCGAGAACTTGCGGACGACCGCCGCGCTGCCCAATCCGCCGAGTCTTTCCAAATTGACACGATCAGTCCGATCGTGGCGATTCGGCCCGACGAAACGGCGACGTGTTTCCGAAATGCCTCGCCTTGATCGCGCACGCGCCGACAACGGCGGATGTTTGTGACCTAGATTCGGAGCGACTCGTAGCTCAGGCGGCTCGCCTGAGCGTGGGTCATTGATTCAGTCCACACCAACGATTTGAGCCGAACGCGCTAGCGTCGGGCGATTCGCCGTCGGGCGATTCGCCGTCAAACGTCACCCACCGAGGCCCGTGGCTAGCGCCATCGGCTCAAAAGTGGGACGTGTCACCCACCGAGGCCCGTGGCTAGCGCCATCGGCTCACCTGCCCACTACCGAATTCTCCATGATTCGCACTGTTTCCTCACTGCTCGAACCGAAGCGCCGGCTGGGTGACCTGCTGGTGAAGCGCGGGTATTTGACCGAGGAGCAGTTGCAGATCGTGCTTGAAGAGCAACGCTCGTCGCGCGGGGCGAAGCTGTTGGGGGAACTGCTGGTCGAGAAAAGTTGGGCCAGCGAAGAGCAAGTCCTGGAATGCCTGGCAGTCGAGTTGGGATTGCCTTACGTCAAACTCGACAGCCGGCTGTTCGATGCCAAGATCGCCGATTTGCTGCCGCGCGACGTGATCGAGAAGCACACGGTCCTGCCGCTGTTCCGAGTCCGCAATACGTTGACTGTCGCCGTCAGCGAGCCGACCAACGTCTTCCTGGTCGAGCAACTGGCGGAAGTCGCCAAGTGCGAGATTCAGATCGTCATCGCCGCCGCCAAAGATATCCGCCGCATGGTGCAGACCTATCTGCCCAACGAGCGGGTGTTCGTGATCGACGACATTATTGACGACGCGAAAGAGGACGCGGTCAAGCTGATCGAAGCCTCGGTCGAGGACATCGCCGCCGACGCCGTGGCTGCGGGACTCAGTCCGATCATCAAGCTCGTCAATTACATCCTCTACAACGCGGTGAAGGACAAGGCCAGCGACATCCACATCGAACCGGGTGAGCGGCTGCTGCGGATTCGCTATCGCGTGGACGGTGCGCTGTACCAATTCCTTGAACTGCCGATGAACCTCTCTCCGGCGGTCGCGTCGCGCATCAAGATCATGGCGACGCTCGACATCAGCGAGCGACGTCTGCCTCAAGATGGCCGCATCCATGTGTTGATGGAGAAGAATCCGATCGACCTCCGCATCAGCACGCTGCCCGGTCAATTCGGCGAGAAGGTCGTGATCCGAGTGCTCGACAACGCGGCGATCAACATGTCGCTGCAACAGCTCGGCTTCAGTGCCGACATCTACGAGTTGTTCCGAGCACAGCTCGAACGACCCAACGGGATCGCGCTCGTCACCGGCCCGACCGGCAGCGGTAAGAGCACCACGTTGTACTCGGCGCTGAATACGGTCAACTCGATCGATACCAACGTCTGCACGGTCGAAGACCCGATCGAGTTTCAGTTGTCCGGCATCAATCAATTCCAAACGAACGAGAAGATCGGGCTGTCATTCGGAGCAGTTCTGCGGAGTCTGCTGCGACAAGACCCGGACACGATTTTGGTCGGCGAGATCCGCGATGAAGACACCGCCCGCGTGGCGATTCAAGCGGCTCTGACGGGGCATCTGGTCTTCAGCACGCTGCACACGAACGACGCTTGCGGCACGGTCACGCGACTGCTCGACATGGGGGTCGAGGGCTATTTGCTGGCCGCCTCGCTGAACATGGTGCTGGCTCAGCGACTCGCCCGGCGGCTCTGCGCGAAATGCAAGAAGCCCTACGACGCACCCAAAGACGTGCGGCTGATCATGGAAAACTATGGCCTGCAGGTCGAGACCTTCTATCACCCCGTCGGCTGCAAGAAGTGCCGCAACACCGGATTCGCTGGCCGCATCGCACTGCACGAATTGCTGGTCATCGACGACGGCATGCGCGAGATCATCGCCACGAACCCGACGCTCGGCGTGCTGCGGAACGCGGCCCGACAGTCTGGCATGATCACGCTCCGCTACGACGGGCTCCGCAAAGTCAAAGAGGGAATCACCACAGTCGAGGAAGTCCTGCGCTCCAGCAACGAGAGCTGGGGACCGGCGAAGAAGGGCGAGGGGGAGAGAGGGAGAGAGGGAGAGGGGGAGGCGCAGTCATCAGCCGCGGGGCGCTAGCCCACGGTTGGAATCTCAAATCTCAAATCTCAGATTTCAGATTTCAGATTTCAGATTTCAAATCTCAGATCGTAAATCTCCCCCAATACAAGCATTAAAAATCGAAAGCGCACCGCATACCAAATCCATGCACCTGGCCGCTACCGTTGGCATTCAGAATATTCACAAAGTCGCGGTCTGTAATGTCGTAGTTCGCTTGAACTTTCATATTCGGATTTAGGAACCAGTTGATACCAAACGTCATGCTATCCAATTGGCCGACATTCAATCCGGAATCATCAAGGTCCAGGTGGTACAAGCTGACTCCGAGCTGCCAAGCCCCTAGGCCGGCGCCTCGGCCGTCGGGTGTCTTCACCCAAAAGAAG
>JBJXEX010000251.1:0-12434 GCA_046156195.1 Planctomycetaceae bacterium
TCACGCCCGCCGACATTTCCGACCCGCAGGAGCTGATCTTGCGCGCCAAGGCCCTGAGCGCGGAACTCTCCACGCCGATCACGCCGGGATTCGAAGCGCTGGTATTCAAGGCGTCGCGTGGAATCGAAGACATCTACGAGCTGACCTACTTTCGCAAGGACGGCAGCCGCTTCCCGGCCATCGTCTCGGTCACGGCATTGCGCGACGCCGGCGACGCAATCATCGGCTATCTGCTGATCGGCACCGACAACACCGCGCGCAAGCAGGCGGAAGAGGCACTGCTCAAGGCGGGGGCCTTGCAGAGCGCGATCTTTAACAGCGCCAACTTCTCCAGCATCGCCACCGACGAGAAGGGGGTCATCCAGATCTTCAACGTCGGGGCCGAGCGGATGCTGGGCTACATGGCCGCCGAAGTGATGAACAAGATCACGCCCGCCGACATTTCCGATCCGCAGGAAGTGATTACTCGCGCCAAAGCCTTGAGCACCGAACTGGGAACCACGATCACGCCGGGGTTCGAGGCGTTGGTTTTCAAGGCGTCGCGCGGGATCGAGGACATCTACGAACTGACCTACATCCGCAAGGACGGGAGCCGCTTTCCGGCGATCGTGTCGGTCACGGCGCTGCGCGACGATCAAAACGCGATCATCGGATACCTGCTGATCGGCACGGACAATACCGCTCGGAAACAGGTGGAAGCCGAGCGAATGTTGCTCGATCAACGAGTGCGCGATCAGCAGTTCTATACCCGCTCGCTGATTGAATCGAACATCGACGCGCTGATCACGACCGATCCGCGCGGCATCATCACCGACGTCAACAAGCAGATGGAGGCACTCACCGGATGCACGCGCGACGAACTGATCGGCGCGCCGTTCAAGGACTACTTCACCGATCCAGAGCGGGCCGAGGCGGGCATCAAGCTGGTGCTGGGGGAGAGCAAACTCACCGACTACGAGTTGACCGCTCGCGCACGCGACGGCAAGGAAACCGTGGTCTCCTACAACGCGAGCACCTTCCACGATCGCGACCGGAAGTTGCAGGGCGTGTTCGCCGCTGCTCGCGATGTGACCGAACGCAAACGCTACGAGCAATCGTTGCAGCAAGCCAACCGGGCCAAGAGCGTCTTCCTGGCCAACATGTCGCACGAAATCCGCACGCCGATGAACGCCATTCTTGGCTTCTCCCAACTGATGCTCCGCGACCAGGATCTCACCCCGCAGCAATGCCAGTACTTGGGAACGATCAATCGCAGTGGCGAGCATCTGCTGGCTCTGATCAACGACATCCTGGAGATGTCCAAGATCGAAGCGGGCCGTACGACTCTGAATCCCTCGACGTTCGACCTGCCCGTGTTGCTCAAAGATCTGGAGATGATGTTCCGCGTCCGCACGGATGAGAAAAAGCTGTCGTTCTCGGTGGAGATGATCGGCGACGTGCCGCAATACATCGTGACCGACATCAACAAGCTGCGTCAGGTCTTCATCAACGTGCTGGGCAACGCCGTCAAATTTACCGATCAAGGGGGCATCGGTTTGCGAGTGCGCGTGGACCGCGAGGGGGAGGCGGGAGCATTTCTCCAGGTCGAGATCGAGGACACGGGACCGGGCATTTCGTCCGACGAACAAGACAAACTCTTCCGGCATTTCGAGCAGACCAAGACCGGCCAACAGGCGGGGACCGGCACGGGGCTGGGCTTGGCGATCAGCCAGGAGTTTGTCCGTCTGATGGGGGGAGCGATCACCGTCAACAGCCAAGTGGGCAAAGGGAGCGTGTTCATTATTCATCTCCCCTTGAAGGAGGGTGAGGCTCAGTCGGTTCAAGCGAAAGACAAACCTCGGCATGTCCTGAAGCTCCAGCCCGGACAGGCGGAGTGCCGCGTGCTGATTGCCGACGACATTGAGGACAACCGGCAGTTGCTGGCACAGCTTCTGGCTCCGGTCGGTTTCACGATCCGGCTGGCGGTCAACGGTGCGGAAGCAGTTCATGAGTTCGAGGCGTGGCACCCGCATTTGATCTTGATGGATTTCCGCATGCCGGTGATGGACGGCCACGAAGCGATCCGCCGCATCCGAGCCATGCCCGGCGGCGAGCTTGCCAAGATCATCGCGGTGACCGCCAGCGCGATGGACGAAAACCGACAGGAGCTGTTGAAGATCGGAGCCAACGATTTCATCAGCAAGCCGTACCGAGAGGCGGAGCTTTTCCAGAAGATCCACACGCATGTCGGAGTCGAATATGTCTACGCCGAAGAGCCTTCCGACGCGGACTCGGAAGTCCCGCCCGAGCTGACACCTCAGTCACTGGCGAGCTGGCCGCAAGAGATCATTCACTCGATGCGTGAGGCCGTCATCACGGCCGACCTGGATCAGTTGCTGGCCAAGATCCAAGAAGTCGAAGCCCGTGATCCCCGTGTTGCTCAAGCGCTGCGCCGACTGGCCGAAGCGTTCCAATACCAGAAACTTTTGGATCTCTTCAGCGCGGAGGCGTCCGTTGAATCCTGAAAATCCTCCAGGTGCTGCCGACCATTTCCAAGAAAGCGAGTCTCCCATGAATACCGAACAAACCCAAGTAGTCTTTGAACAATCCGCCAGCATCTTGGTTGTGGACGACACTCCCGCCAATCTCCAAGTGCTGGCCGGGATGCTCAAGGATCGAGGCTATAAAGTCCGCCCCGTTCCCAGTGGCAAACTGGCACTGCAAGCGGCTCAACGCGATCCCCCCGACTTGATCCTGCTGGACATCAACATGCCGGAGATGAACGGCTACGAGGTGTGCGAGCATCTCAAAGCCGACGAGACTCTCAAGGGCATTCCCATCATCTTCATCAGCGCGCTCACCGAGCAGTTAGATAAGGTGAAAGCGTTTTCCATCGGCGGAGTGGATTACATCACCAAGCCGTTTCAAATGGAGGAATTGCACGCTCGCGTCGAGACCCACTTGAGGCTCCGCCGCTTGCAACTGGAGTTGGAAGAAACCAACGCCCAACTGAAGAAAGCCAACGAGCGGATGTCCCGCGATCTGAGGGCGGCGGCCAAGATCCAAGAGACATTTCTACCCCGCGAGATGCCTAGCGTTCCGGGCTTGGACTTCGCCTGGATCTATCGGCCCTGCGACGAACTGGCTGGCGATGGTTTGAACATCATCCCGCTCGGCAACGGCAAGTTCGGGATCTACATCCTGGACGTCAGCGGGCACGGAGTCTCATCGGCCTTACTCTCGGTGACGCTCTGCCGTCTCCTCTCGCCGCCATCGGAGCCGTCCTCGATCTTGATCCGGCGCGACGACGGGGTCGGGAGACTCGCGCCGAGCGCGGACGGCGGGAGACCCGCGCCGAGCGCGGAGTTCGACATCACGCCGCCCGCTGTCGTCGCCACTCGCTTGAGCCGGCTCTTTCCCTTCGACTCAGCGACCGAGCAGTTCGCGACATTGCTCTATGGAATCCTGGATACCGCGACCGGGGAGTTCCGCTACGTCTCCACCGGGCACCCCGGCCCGGTGCATCTCCCCTCCGGTTCTGCTCCGATCATTTTGGAGAGCAACGGATCCCCCATCGGCATGGCCAGCGAGGCCTACGAGGAACGGTCAATTCACTTGGGGCCGGGAGACCGACTCTATCTCTATTCGGATGGTCTCACCGAGGCGATGGGCTCCGCCGGCCACCAGTTTGGCAACGCCCGGCTCATGACGGCGATCGGCCAACAGAGATCCGCACCGCTCCAAGAAAGTGTGGCCAATCTCCTGGGGCAGGTCACCCGGTGGCAGGGATCGAAGAGACCTCACGACGACGTCTCCATCGTGGCGGTCGAATGGGTCAACGGCGAATGGAACCATTGATGGCCAAATCATCGGGCAACACTTCCTGAGATGTTCTTTTCTCAATCTCGGAAGTATCAGGCGAAGATGTCGTCGCGTGCTGACTCGGAGATCGCCACGACTGCCGGGTGTTTGAGGCGGCGCTCGGCGGAGATGGCGTAGAAATGCTCGCGCACGGAAGTCAGCTCGCCGATGACTTCCACTTCGTGTTGGCGGCAGATTTCGTCCTGGATCACGAACGGTGAAGCGAAGAGACCCTCACCGGCTTGGCCGAAGACTTTGAGCAACGCGCTGTCATCGAATTCGCCTCGGATTAGCGGACGAACGCCATTGGCGTCGAACCAGGTTTCCAGTGATCGCCGCAATGTGCTGGCTCGGCCTTGCAGCAGGAACGGTGCTCCGTCGAGCGACTTTGGGAATCCCTTGCGGTACTTGCGGGCCAGCTCTTTGGTTCCGAAAACCGCAACCGCAGATTCACCCAGCAGGTGGTTGTACGCTCGGAATTTCATCGCTCCCGTGACGGGAGTCTCGGACAGCACGAGGTCCACGTTGTGCAGCGCGAGTTCGGAGAGCAGCCGTTCGAGCGAGTCTTCTTTGCAAATCAGCCGGAGCGGATCAGGAAGTAGCAGGGCCGGTTCGAGTAGCCGTTTCGCGATCAGCTTGGGCACGACATCCACGATGCCGACGACAAACCGCTGGGGCTTGCCAGTCGGCCGGCCTTTGAGCGTATCGAGCATCTCGCGGCCCAGCGAAAAAATCTCGTCGGCGTAGCGATAGATCAGGCGGCCGGTCTCGGTCAGCTCCAACGTGCGACCGCTCTTTTGGAACAGCTTGTGGCCGAGCGACTCTTCCAGCCGGCGCAACTGTGTGCTGATGGCGGGTTGTCCGAGATGCAGTTTTTCGCCCGCGCGAGCGATCGTTCCTTCGCGGACGACGGTCCAGAAATACAACAAATGGTGGTAGTTGAGCCAGTCCATGCCGTGACGTTACTTCAATTTATTGCATGTTTCAACAAAACACTTTCAATTCGTTGAGCTTCAACTGACCGCGTAGGATCTGCCGAACTCATAGAGACAAGCGAGCGGCCAGTATGTGCTGGCGAGCGATGACGAAGAGCGATGGCCCGCGAGCACGGCATCGACATCGGAGCGAAAGCTCTCGCTCGCCGGTCTCGAAGGTAGTTGCGGGGCTGCCGTGCGTGCGAGCGCGGCAGCCCGCAACCCCGACTCAGAGACCGATCGGAAATCCAGAACTCGCGGGAGACGCAGCCATGTTGATCGACGTGCTGGATCGGGATGTGACCTTGGACGAAGGGACTCTGGAATGGATCGAGCGGCGGTTGCAGTTCGCGCTGGGGCGGTTTGCCGGACGGATTCTGCGAGTGCAAGTGATCCTCAGCAACATCAATGGTCATCGCGGCGAAACGAACAAGCAGTGCCGGCTGCGCATCACCTTGATCGGCAAAGAGGAGATCCTGGTTGAGGACGTGGACGCCACCGTTGAGGCAGTGACGGCGAACGCGGTCGAGCGAGCGGCAAGGTCGGTGGCTCGCTGGCTGGAACGGCAACGTGACTTCGGCACTGCTGCTGAAAGTGCCTTGTTGGTGCGGATGTCGCGGTTTACCGGATCGGCTTAACGCGCAGGATTCAGTAGCCGTAGTCGTGAGACTTCGGTGCGACGTTGCAACTCGCAACCGAAGTCTCACGACTTCGGCTACGAACGATGGGAGATGTCTGATGTGGTGGAGCGTCAAGAAGAACCAACCCGTTTTGACGGCGGAGCAATTGCAGGTGGAGATCAATCGTTGCACCCAGTCGCGCATCCAGGAACTCCGCGTCGATCTCGTGGGGCGGCAGATCACGGTCCACGGCATCGTCGATTCATATTGCGCGTTGCAAACGGTGATCGCGACGCTGCTGGACCTCCAGATCAAGCATGGGCTGCGAGTGGTGCTGGATGTGAAGTGCTTCAGCAGCCGGTTACCGAACAACAGCGGCCAAGAGTCTGAGGCGACGACGGTCGTGTCAGAGTGAGACAGCCAGTCAATCGTTGCGGCACAAGTCGCCGCTTCCAGTCAGAACCACGAACCATCAAGGAGAGTCAGATGGTACTCATCAGTCGCAAGGAAGCGGACACGGTTCAGATTGGCGGTGATGTGTCCGTGACGGTGATCCGATCTTCGAGCGGCGAAGTGCTGCTGGGCATCACAGCCCCGGAAGGCACACGCATCGTGCGCAGCGAACTGGCGGAGCCGAGCCCTCTCATCGAGCAAGATTTGATTTCGCTGCTGTTTCCGACCGACGAGGAACGGCAGTGGCGAAAAGTCAGTTGAGGAATGATCGGCTGGCGATTCGAGAGTGGAGGTGACTTGTGTTGGAAATCGTGACGGACATGAACTCCCTGCATGACTCAAGTCCTTTGAGCGAGCAGATGGAGTCCACGATTCAGCAGCGAACGCACTCACGAGTGCGAGGGCTGCAAATCGACGTGACAGTGCGAGGTATCACGGTCTCTGGCCATGTCGAAGCGTATCAAGTTCTGCAATTGGTTCTGGAGGTGGTGAAGGACTTGCAGGCGGAGTATCGAGTGCCGGCTTGCGTTCAAGTGCAGGTGATTCAGCGGCCAGCGGCGACGTAAGTGTGAGTGCCGCGCTCACTCAATCTGGAAACATCGGGCGCGGTTGCCGTGAGAGGAGTACACGACCATGAAAGACAACATCTCTTACCCGGGTCTGATTCACCTGATGCGAAAGGGGGACTTCGGGAGTTGGAGCGGCGAACTCCAAACGACGGAGCGATTGTCGGAATTTGAGTTTCGCAGGCCAGCACGAGAGGACGAGGCTCAGGACGTCAGCACTCAGGCTCGCCAATTCGATCATTCCGGTTTGCGCGTCGAATGTGACGAGACGCCATTCGTGGCGGAGGCGCTGAGGATGGGCACTCTTGCCCGTCTGGCTGTAAACTTCGCTCACGATGATCGATGACACAAATACAAACACGACGCGCCAGCGAGTGAATCGGCCTGTGACTGGCTCCCTGGCGCGTCGTGCTTGTATCAAACTGCCAATCCTTGCCGTGTTCGGTAGAGAACTCCCAACAGCCTCCCACACCAGCGAATGAATCGACGATGACTCAGCCGGAGACCAACGAGCCCGCACCGCAGACGACGACAACGGCGGTGGATGGATTTGGAGAGATGGGAGCCGAAGCCATTCGGCTGTTGTGCGGGGAGCGGCGTCGCGTGGACGTCTCCGCCATTCGCCGCGCGCTGGCCGATGCGATGCTGGCCTGGCCGGGGACGGCGGACGAACGCTGGTGGAAGTGGCTGGTCGAGACGGGTCGCGGGCTGAGTTACGCCGCGCGGGTGATTGATGCTTCGCCGCAAGAGGTCTTCGAGTTGCTGCGGCACGGTGTCGAGGCGGTCACGATTGGCGACGGCGACGAATTGAAGTTGCTCGTGCTGACCGGGGCCAAGCGGCAGAAGATTCGGCTGTGCCAGTTGCCGGGCAAGCCGGCAGGGCGCTGGGTTTCGCTGCGGGAGTTGTCGGCGTCGCTCGGCGGGACGAAGCGGACGGCGGAGCGGCGGTGGTGGGTCATTCTCGATCCCATGTCGGATGACATGCCGCTGGCAGCGGGCAGTCACGGCGGCAAAACTGGGCACGGCGAGCACGCGACTCCGACGCCGTGGTCGCGGCTGTGGGAGTTCATGCGGCCGGAGCGGTCGGACTTGTGGATTGTGCTGGTCTTCGCGTTATTCACCGGGATGCTGACCCTGGCGACGCCGATCGCCGTCGAAGCGCTGGTTAATACGGTCGCGTTCGGGACGTTGCTGCAACCGCTGATTGTGTTGTCGATCATCTTGCTGACGTTTCTGGGTTTCGCGGCGGCGTTGCGATTTTTGCAGCGGTTCGTGGTGGAGCTGATTCAGCGGCGACTGTTCGCGCGCGTCGTCGGGCGGTTGGCGTGGCAGTTGCCGAGGGTGCGATTGGATGCGGCGCACCAGCTCACGCCGGAGTTGCTCAATCGGTTCTTTGATGTCGTGACGATGCAGAAGGTCGTGGCTCAGTTGACACTGGATGGGTTGACGGTCGTGCTGACGGTCAGCCTGGGCATGATCGTGCTCGCGTTTTATCACCCGTGGCTGCTGGCATTCGACGCGGTGTTGCTCGTGATGCTGGCGTTCAATGTCTTCGTGCTGAGTCGCGGCGCGATGCGGACCAGCATCGCGGAATCGGCGAGCAAGTACGCGGCGGCTGGTTGGCTCGAAGACATTGCGCGCTGCCCAACGACCTTTAAGGGGTTCGGCGCGGCGGAATTCGCACTCACGCGCGCCGACCGGCTGACGACCGATTACCTCGTGGCGCGGGAAGCTCACTATCATGTGATCATCCGGCACATCATTCTGGGCCTGGCGCTCGAAGCGATCGCCAGCACGGTGCTGCTGGGACTGGGCGGGTTCCTGGTGATTCAGGGGCAGATGACACTCGGACAGCTTGTCGCGGCGGAGCTGATTGTGACGTTGATCGTGGCGGCAATCGCGAAGCTGGAGAAGCAATTCGAGGGCTTTTACGACCTGCTGACATCGATGGACAAGCTGGGGCACTTGTTCGATCTGCCGATCGAGCCGTCGTGGGGCTTGATCCACGTCGGGCACAGCGGCGCGGCGCGGTTGTCGTTACGAGGAGTCGGATTCTCACACGACGACGGTTCTGTGGGCCTGAGCGAAGTCTCGTTCGAGGTGGCTCCCGGCGAAGTGGTCGCGATCACTGGGCCGGCCGGCTGCGGCAAGAGCACGCTGCTGGATTTGTTGTTTCGGCTGCGCGAGCCGTCGTCGGGGCGAATCGTGCTGGACGATTTCGATCTGGGCGACCTGCGGCCGGATGCGTTGCGGCAAATCGTGTCGCTCGTGCGTGGCATTGAGGTGCTCGACGGAACGCTGGCCGAGAACGTCCACCTGGATCGACCGGAGATCACGACGACGGACGTTCGCGACGCGCTGCGGCGAATGGAGTTGGCGGAGGATGCGCTGAGTAGCCACGTTCGCCTGAACGTGGGTGTCCCGTCGGGCGAATCCTCGAATGGAACAAACGCCACACGCTCTGGCGAACGTGGCTACCAGAACTGGAGCCTCGACACGCATCTCGCCCACGACGGCAAACCGTTGTCGGAGAGTCAGGCGCGGCGCTTGATGTTGGCGCGCGCTGTCGTCGGCAAGCCGCGTTTGTTGCTCATCGACGGCTTGCTCGATGCGCTGCCCGACGAGGACGGCGAACGGTTGCTGGAGGAATTGAAACGCACGCGCGGCAACTGTTCGGTGGTGTTGGCGACGGGTCGCAAGTCGCTCGCGGCGAAATGCGACCGGGTTTGTGAACTGTGAAGAAAGTGGAGTGACAGGCGAGCCGAGGGGCGTCAGCCCAATGGCACTTACTTTGGTAGCGGAACGGCGCGAGCCGTCCGGTGAAGCGCCGGAAAACACCGCGAAACCGGACGGCTTGCGCCGTGCCGCTACCAAGAAGACAGGAGTTGGCGATGTTGAACACGATGACGGAAGTCGAAATCGAGCACGTTGGTTTTCCGGCGTTGCGGTTGGCGAAGTCGTCGCGGTTCGCGCGGCGTGTCGCGCGGGTGTTGCTGGTGTTGTTAGCGGGGACGATCGTGGCGTTGGGGTTTGCTCCGTGGCAGCAGTCGATCAGCGGGACCGGGCGGGTCGTGGCCTACGCGCCGTTGCAGCGGCAACAAACGATTGAGGCTCCGATTTCCGGCCGCATCGTCCGTTGGGGAGATCAGGTTTTTGACGGCGTGCGGGTCAAGCAAGACCATTTCATTTTGGAGATTCAAGACATCGACCCGAACTTTCAGCTTCGGCAGCAAGACCAGCTCGCGGCGACGCTGCGCGAACTGGACGCGAACAAGATCGTCGTGCTGGCGTATGAGGCTCAGGTCGCGGCGTTCGAGACGGTGAAGGAACAATCGGTCGCGGCGGCGGACGAGTATGTGAAGGTCGCCGGTGAGAAGTTGCGGATCGAGGAACGCAACTTGGACGCCGAACAGGCGGGTGAACTGCAACAGCGGCTCGACTACGAACGCCAAAAAGAACTCGCCAAAGACGGTCTGACCTCGACGCTCAAAGTGCAAGAAGCCGAACGCAAATGGAAAGAGATGATCGCCAAAGTCGATAAGGCCGAGGCGTACATCCGCGCGGCCAGGAATGAACTCGCCGCCAAACGGAACGAGCGGACGTCCAAGGAACGCGAAGCTCAAGCGAAAATCGACTCGTCGAAGGCGGTGCTGCAAAAGGCGCTCGGCGATGTCGCCAAGCTCGACAAAACCATCTCCGAGTTGCAGGTGAAGATCACTCAGCAGCAAAGCCAGATCGTGAAGGCTCCGCGCGACGGCACCATCATGCACTTGATGGCGCACTCCGGCGGCGAGATGGTCAAGCAGGGCGAACCGTTGTTCGTGCTGATCCCCGACGCCGAAGACCGCGCGGCCGAGATTTGGGTCGATGGTAACGACGCGCCGCTGATCAGCGTCGGTCGCCAAGTGCGTCTGCAATTCGAGGGCTGGCCCGCCGTGCAATTCACCGGTTGGCCGAGCGTCGCGGTCGGCACATTCGGCGGCACGGTCTCGAACGTCGATGCCGCCGCTGATAACAGCAAGAACCAGTTCCGAGTCCTGGTCGTCCCCGATGAAAACTCGCCGCCGTGGCCCAGCACCAAGTTCCTGCGCCAAGGGACACGAGCCAACGGCTGGGTGCTGCTCGATCAAGTCGGACTCGGCTATGAAGCCTGGCGCAGACTGAATGGATTCCCACCGTCGATTGCCTTCCCGGAACCTTCGAGCGACGGAAGCAAGAAGGACAAAGGTAAGTAGCGCGGCGAAGCCGCAGAAAGTGTGGCACGACGCTCCGCGTCGTGAATTGCGACGCGGGGCGTCACACCACAATCTTGCCCGACCGAAAGGAGATTCGATGACTTCCGATTTGATGCAGGCGATGCAAGCCAATTTATTGTCGCCAGCAGTTTTGTTTTTCTTACTCGGCGTGTTCGCGACGTTATGCAAGAGCGACCTGAAGTTTCCGGAGCCGTTGTATCTGGGGCTGACGATCTACTTGCTCACCGCGATTGGCTTCAAGGGTGGAGTTTCCATTGCCCGAGCCGGAGTTTCCGTCGTGTGGTGGCCGGCACTGATGGCGGTCGCGCTCAGCGCGTTGATTCCGTTATGGAGCTATCCAGTATTGCGGTGGCTCGGTCGCTTGTCGCCGGTCGATTCGGCGGCCGTCTCGGCGCACTACGGTTCGGTCAATGCGGTGACATTTATCGCGGCCACGAACTTCTTGAAGTCCGTTGGCCAGCCATTTGAAGAATTCGCCTCGGCGTTCCTCGCGGTGATGGAGGCTCCGGCGATTGTCATTGGCGTCGTGCTGGGAAAACTCGCGACGCAGAAGCCGGGCGAGTCGTTCGGGCCGACACTCAAGGTCGCATTCCACGAAGCGTTGCTCGGTCGCAGCGTGATCCTGCTGGTCGGGGGCCTGCTGATTGGTTACCTGTCTGGCGAGCGGGGCTATGAGGCCACGTCAGGATTCTTCGTCGCTCCCTTTCAGGGAGTGCTGGCGTTGTTCCTGTTGGAGATGGGACTGGTCGCGGCGCGACGGTTCGGAGATCTTCGCAAGGTGGGCCTGTTCCTGATCGTGTTCGGGATCGCGATGCCGATCCTGAATGGTCTGATTGGAGTCGCGTCGGGACAACTTGCGGGCCTGAGCTTGGGAGGCGCGATGCTGACGGGAATGCTGGCGGCGAGCGCGTCGTTCATCGCCGCGCCGGCGGCCATTCGCCTGTCGCTCCCCGAAGCGAATCCCACGCTGTATCTGACCTCGGCCTTGGCCATCACGTTCCCGTTTAACATCACGCTGGGATTGCCGATCTGTTTTGAATTTGCCAAGTGGCTTTTCGGAGGCACGCCATGAAACTGTATTCGTTGAAATTGGTGACCATCGTCTGCGAGGCGTTGGCCCGCACGTCCGTGACCGAAATGCTGCACGAGATTGGCGCTCACGGCTACACCTTGTTTCCGGTTGAAGGGGTCGGTGCGCAAGGCTCGCGCGTCGCCGACATCGAAGAGTTCGGCAATATCCAGATCGAAGTCGTGCTGCCGCCGGAACCAGCTCAGCAACTGTTGGAACGGCTGGAACGCGACTTCTTTTCCCGCTTCGCCATGATCGCGTTTTCGACCGACATCGAAGTCATCCGCAGCGCCAAGTTTTGAAGGAACCCAACACCGCAGGGACCGGACGAAGGCGCGACATCGCAGGCGGCTCTCAAGGATTGCAGCGAGGACACTCAGCCGGCGAAACGTACTTCGGAACATCCTCCAACGGATGAGTTTCTTGATACGGACATTTGAGGCAGCCATGCACCCAAGCGACCGGAGCATCGGTCGCGCAACCACAGGCTTCACAGCGTCGGCCGGGAACAGGTTTCACGCGCGCGAATCCCGGCAGGTGGCACTGCGGACAAGCACTCCGCAGCTTTTTCACCAAGTCCTCGGCAGCCTCGCCGATCACTGACATCCGCTTGGGATTGGCGTGAGCGCGCATGTCCGTCTCCACAAACACGCGCC
>JBJXEX010000253.1:0-3143 GCA_046156195.1 Planctomycetaceae bacterium
CCACGCACGCGAGCCGCGTGCGCCACAATGAGGTCCAACCATGTTCGCTCGCTGCTCGCTGATCCTGATGTTCTTTGTCACCGCAACTCAAGCGGCTCCACCGCAGCCGGCGGACGTCGTGTTCCGCCACGGTGCCGTTTACACGGTGGATGCGGCTCGGAGTTGGGCCGAGTCGGTCGCGATTCGGGCGGGGCGGATTGTTTATGTCGGGACTGATGCCGGACTCAAACCGTGGATCGGACCAGAAACGCGCAGCGTTGATCTTCAGGGAAAGATGTTGCTGCCCGGGTTTCATGACTCACACGTCCATTTGGTCGGAGGCGGAATCGAGTTGGACGAGTGCAATCTCAACGACCTGACGACCATCGACCAGATCCTCGGGGCGGTGCGTGAGTTTGCGGAACGGCACCCCGACAAGAAATGGATTCGGGGCGGCGGCTGGCCGTTGACCTTGAGCGGTGGCAATCCGCACAAAGAGTTGCTCGACAAGATCGTGCCGGATCGGCCGGTCATTCTCGATGCCTTCGACGGCCATTCGTCGTGGGTCAACTCGCGAGCCATGGAGATCGCCGGCATCACGAAGGAGACACCCGACCCGCCTCGCGGTCGCATCGAGCGTGACCCGAAAACCGGCGAAGCGACCGGCACGCTCCGCGAGTCGGCGGCGAGGCTGGTCATCAGCAAGACGCCCGCGTACACGCACGAGGAATTCGTGCGCGGGCTGCGCCGTGGATTGGAGATGGCCAATCGGTTTGGCATCACCTCGGTGCAAGAGGCGCAGGTCAGCGACAAGCATCTGAACGCCTTCACGGAACTCGACCGAGCCGGCGAGCTGACCGTGCGGACGGTCGCCGCCATGCGATTCGATCCTGCCAAAGGAATGTCGCAGCTCCCGCAGTTCGTCGAGTGGCGCAGCAAGTATCAGAGCCGTCGCTTGCGAGCGACCACCGTGAAGATCTTCCAGGACGGCGTCATCGAATCGCGCACGGCAGCGCTGTTGCAGCCGTATTTGGGAACCAGTCGTGAAGAACGAGGTTGGTTGAATCTGGAGCCGGAAGTCATCAAGCCGATAGCCGCCGAGTTAGACCGGCTAGGATTTCAGATTCACATTCACGCGATCGGCGACCGCGCGATCCAGAGTTCATTCGACGCGCTGGAGTTTGCTCAAGCTCGCAACGGTCGCCGCGATTCGCGGCATCACATCGCTCACATTCAACTCTTCGACCCGCCGGACATCGCCCGCTTTCGACGACTGGGAGTCGTGGCCAACTTTCAACCGCTGTGGGCTCAGGCCGATGCCTACATCGTTGACATGACTCTGCCGGTGCTCGGTCCCGAACGGTCCCGCTGGCTGTACCCGCTGCGGAGCGTCGCCAACTCTGGCGCGGTGATCGCCTGCGGCAGCGATTGGTCCGTGACGTCAATGAATCCGCTCGACGCGATTCAAGTCGCCGTGACACGCCGCGGACTGAAAGAGAAACCCGGTCCCGCCTGGATTCCCGAAGAGACGGTGGACCTGCCTCTGATGCTGGCCAGCTACACGATCAACGGGGCCTATGTAAATTTCGAGGAGACGGAAACCGGTTCCATCGAAGTCGGCAAAGCCGCCGATCTGATCGTCCTCGACCGAAACCTGTTCGAGATCCCGGCTCACGAAATCCATCTCTCCAAGGTTCTGCTCACACTGCTGGAGGGCAAAGAGATCTATCGCGATGCCGGTTTTGCGGAGGCTGTTCGATAGCATCGCTGCGGGAAAGCTTCGCGACAATGAACTTCAATCTTTACTGACGAAGACTGCACTCATCACGGGCGGGCCGCACCATGACTGACAACGCTGAGATTGCCAAATCCTTCCTGTCCTACAACAGCCGCGATAAGCCGGCGGTGAAAGCCATCAAAGGGTTGCTCGAACGCGGAGACCTGCAACGTGGAGTGCGTCCCATCCCCTGTTGGTTCGACAAGGACGATCTACGTTCCCAGGGAACGTGGATGTCGCAGCTCGAAGACGCGTTGGCCACTTGCGGCGCGGCCGTTGTCTTCTTTGGTCCGGACGGGCTTGGTCCGTTTCACAAGTACGAGATCGACTTGCTGCTGAAGCGGGCGATGGACGAGCAGGGCCGAGACGCGATCCGGCTGGTTCTCGTCCTGCTTCCGGGAGCCCAAGAAAGCGCGATTCAGGGCTTCATCTCGTTGCACATGTGGGCGGACTTCCGGAAGGGCCTGGATGACGCCGCCGCATTGCAGCGGTTGCGAGCCTTCATTCTCGGTGAGGCCCCCAAGTCCGGCCCCGGTGACGACCCCAAGGTTCCCAAACCCGAGATCGAACCGTATCGCGGTCTTGAACCTTTCGAGGGCCAGCACGCGATCTACTTCTTTGGCCGCGACAACGAGATCAAGGAACTCTGCGGTCGCTTGCAGGAATGGCCGTTTACGGCGGTCATCGGCGGATCGGGCAGCGGCAAGTCCTCGATCGTGCGAGCCGGTTTGCAGACCGAATTGGCGACGCAGGAACGCCCCGCACTCGCCCACACCACGACCATCACCGTGCGGCCGGGATCCAATCCGATCCGCGCTTTGGCCGATCAGGTCGCGGCTTCGCTGCCCGAGCAGTCCGCCACGATCGCCGAGCGACTGAAGCTCATCGAGGATTTCGACCAGCAGTTCCGCACGGGCTCGGACAAGCTGCTCAACTTGCTCAGCAGTCTCTACCCGAAAGATGACCAACACATCTTGCTGGTGATTGATCAGTTCGAGGAACTCTTCACGCACAGCTCAGACAACCGCATGGCCGAGTCGTCTCCGCCCGGATCGCCCACGAGTGACAGCCAACAGACGCAATTCGTCGAACTGCTGGCAGCGGTGGCGAAGAGTCAGCTCGATCGGTTGCGGATCGTGATCACGCTGCGAGCCGACTTCTTCGATCGCTGCCTGAGTGTTCCGACGCTGAAGTCCCTGATCGAGAACCGCACGCTGTTGTTGGGCAAACTGTCGGACGACGCCTTACGCACGGTCATCGAAGCCCCGGCCTTCCAAGTGGGGGCGTACTTCGAGAAGGGCCTGGTGGCTCGCATCCTCAAAGACGTCGAGAACCAGAACGGCTCGCTGCCGCTGTTGCAGCACGCCTTGAAGGAGTTGTGGGAGCA
>JBJXEX010000295.1:0-6574 GCA_046156195.1 Planctomycetaceae bacterium
CCAAGAACCAAGAATTAGTCCAAACCAACTCGTTCAATGAAACACATCGGCGGCGGCGCGAACACCGACTAACAAGGCACACCAGACCCTTTGGATTGCGGCAGCAGGCTGCCGCAGTCCAAATATCAGAGCGCATGAAAGCAGCACGAACACAGATGAAATACACCTTCACGCTTCTCGCTTCACTGATCCTCGCGATTTCGGTTCCTGCGGTGGCTGCGAACCTTGAGGTAACCAACGATCCGGCGACGGGCGGGCCGGGGAAGTTTGCTGTGGAAGAGATTCGTCGAGAGGCGAAGGCACGCGGCATCACGTTGGAAGAAGACGCGCAGGCGACTCGCATCGCGATCACCGTGCAGAAAAACGGCAAGGACGTCGCGCAGAGCTACAGCATTCGCGTGACGAGTGAGGGCGGACGCCGCGTCATCACAGTGCGCGGGGCCGATGCAGCCGGTGCGATGTATGGTGGGCTGGATATCGCGGAGGCGATTCGTACGAAGACGCTTGATTTGCTGAAGGACTCCGATCACCGGCCGCATATTGCGCAGCGCGGCATCAAGTTCAACATCCCGCTCGATCTGCGGACTCCGAGCTACACGGACTGCTCCGATGCCGCTCAGGCCAACATCCCGGAAATGTGGGAGCGCGAGTTCTGGACGGCGTTCCTCAATGCGATGGCACGGCACCGCTACAACGTGCTCTCGCTTTGGAGCCTGCATCCGTTCCCCTCGCTGGTGAAGGTGCCGGAGTTTCCCGAGGTCGCGCTGGACGATGTCTGGCGCACTCGCGCCAAGCTCGATGACACCTTCAGCTTCGCGGGCACCGACATGGTCCGCCCCGAAATGCTCGCTGACCACGAAGTCGTGAAGCGCATGACGATCGACGAGAAGATCGAGTTCTGGCGCTGGGTCATGCAGCAGGCTGCTGATCGCGGCATTCGGGTCTATGTCTTTACCTGGAACGTCTTCACCTTCGGAGCCGACGGCAAGCACGGCATCACGAACGATCTCGACAACGAGATCACCAAAAAGTATTTCCGCGCCAGCGTGTGCGAGATGGTGAAGACCTACCCGCTGCTCGCCGGCATGGGCATCACGGCGGGCGAGGGGATGCCGGAGAAAATGGATTCCAAAACCAAGGAAGCCTGGCTGGCGGCCACCTACGGCGAAGGGGTGCGCGATGCGCTGAAGGACGACACCAAGCGTGAATTCGGCATGATCCACCGCTTCCACTGGACCGCTCAGAGCGACATCCTCGACGCCTTCAAGGACTATCCGGGGCCGTTCGAGTTCAGCTTCAAGTACTCGGTGGCGCACATGTACTCGATCACGAAGCCCCCCTTCATCCAGCCGCTGCTGGAGAACCTCGCGCCGGGCCGGAAGACGTGGCTCACGGTACGGAACGACGACATCTACACGTTCCGTTTCGGCGATCCCACCTACGCTCGCGAATACATTTTGAATATGCCGCCGTCGGACAAGATGGCCGGCTTCTACATGGGACCGGACGGCTACGTTTGGGGACGCGACTTCCTCGAACGTCATCCCGACCCCGGCCCGCGCCCGCTGGTGATGGAGAAGCAGTGGTACTCGTTCATGCTCTGGGGACGGCTGGCCTACGATCCCTCGCTGCCGGACTCTCGCTTCGAGCAACTGCTGGCTGTGCGGCACCCGAAGGCGTCGTCACCGCATCTCTTCCGCGCTCTGCAAAGCGCGTCGCAAGTCATGCCACTGACCACGCGATTCTTCTGGGGAGACATTGATCTGAAGTGGTATCCCGAAGGCTGCCTATGCCATCGCAGGAGCAAAGGCAAAGGTTTTTATTCCGTGCAGCACTTCATGGAGGGGAGCTCGATGCCGGGATCGGAGGTGCTCTGCATCCGCGACTGGCGAGCACGCCTCATCGCCCGCAAGCCGATGGAGCAAACCACGCCGCTTGAAATCGCCGAAGCCCTCGACGGCGCGGCGGCACAAACATTCGCCGCGCTCGACACACTACGCGAGGCGGCAAAGTCGGACGCCGAACTCCAAAAGACGGTCAACGACTGCGAGTCGCTGGCATGGCTGGGTCGCTACTACGCCGCGAAGATTCGCGGGTCGTGCGCGCTGGCGCTGTTCGACGCAAACAGCGACAAGTTCGAGCACGACGCGGCGGTGCGTCATCTCGGCGATGCGCTGACTCACTGGAAGCGATATGCCGCTATCCGTGATGCCCACTACGTCCCGGCCCTCTACAACCGCGTCGGCTTTGTGGACGTGACCGCTCTGACGGAAAAGGTCGCCGCCGATCTCGACATCGCTCGCAACTGGAAACCCGGCTCGCTCAAGGACGACGGAAAACGCTCCGGCAGCGAGAAGGGCTTTCGAAACTAGCGAATACGTTTCGATCACGAGGAAACCCATGCGCAATCAGAAGATCATTGCTCTCATCGCGTTCGCCTTGCTCACGCTCTCGGTCGGAGCGATTTCGGCGAAAGAGCCGCTGGCCAAGTTTGTGGTCGTGGAGACGGCCGGGGACTTTCGCCTTCCGAAGATCGTCGTGCAGCATGATGCGAAGGGGGGGACAGGATTCAATTGGGAGACGGCGTCGAAGCTCTACAAACTCGACGGATCGGATGCCGGGCGGTTGCGCGATGCGGTGATGTTTCTGCATGAGGGCGTGAGGCGGTTGTCGGGACGGTCGCTGGAGATCGTCAGCAACTCCGAGGTTTCCATCGGCATCGTGTTGACGACCTTGGCCGGTGCGCCGGAGCTTCAACGCGATGCGGAAGTTGTCGCCGCGCTCAAGAACGACGGGACCGACGGCTACAACGACCGCGAGGCGTTCTTCATTCGCAGCGAACCCGCGCGGTTGCTGATCGTCGCCAACACGGTCGAAGGTTTGATCGCTGCGTTGCCGGAGTTGCTGGAGTCGGTCGGCTACGAAGTCCTCGGCATGGGGCCGAACTGGGTCCATTTCCCTGGCGAATCCGATCCTCCGAGCGAAGCACGGCCTCGGGCACTCGACTTTCAAATCCGGCGAACGGGCCGGGCCGGGTTTTACTACCGGATGCTGGCGGCCACGAGCGGCCAACAGTACGGCGTCGGCACGATTTTGAATTCGCCACTGTCCGATCCGAATGACGAAACGGTCGAGGTCAGCAACAAGCGGTGGATGATCGGAATGCGGATGCACGGCCAGTCGATGCCCGGATTTCCAGGGCACTCGCTGCAGCAATTCCATCGCGCGGTCGTGGAGCGGATCGTCAAGACAGGCTCGACGCAGGGATTTCTCGCCAAGACTTTTTTAGCGGGCGAGGCTGATCGTCCGGCAGCCGCTCCGGACAACGCCGGAGCCTTGTGGATCAAACCCGGTGAGCCGATCCAGGCGTTTTTGTCGGATGGCAAAGCGTGGAACGCGGCGTCCCTCCTGGAGCTGGGAGTCAACCTCGATCTCTCGCTGCCCTTTGTGCGTGAGCTTGTCTTGGAAGATCTCAAGCGGGTGACGGAGACCGCCTTTGCACAAGCACCTGATCGGGTCTGTGTCTTCGGAACCGATCCCGAGGACGGCGGCGGCTACGCCGTGCTTGAGACGCTGCTGGCGAACAAGAACTGGTATCCCGAGTACCTCGCATCGCGCGGCTTGAAGTTCGGTCAGCCGTATGTGCTGCACGGCTTTCGCGGCATCGACCAACCGAACGAGACGTGGTCCCCGTCCGCGCCGGCCGACACCGTGTTCGGGTTCAACAACTGGTTGCTCCGTGAGTACGACTCCTGGATCGACAGCCTCCCCGCCGAGCGACAAAAGACGAGCACCGGCCGGAGCAAGAAGGAGCTGCTGCGATGCAGCTTCTACTCGTACAACTTCCACGACGTTCCGCCGCACTTCAATCTCGATCCGCGAATTCGCGTGATGATCGCCAGCTATCCCAAGCATCGCGGACGCGGCCAGTGGAAGTCGCTCGCCAGCCAGGAAGACATGGCCCAGGCCTTCCAAAAGATGCTGCCGCGAGAGCCATCCGGTGACTATCGCATCATCAGTTTGTCGTACTTCCAAGACCCCGGGCTCGACAACATCCCGGTAGGCTGGAGCGCCGCGCCGAAGTCGATCCAGCGTGATTTGAGTCGCACCTATCGCGCGGGAATCAAGGCGCTCGCGTGCGAGACGGATTACAACTTTGGCCGTTACGGGTTGGCCTATTGGTTGTACGCGAAGATGCTCTGGAACCCGTCGATGACGGCCGATGAGCTGGATGCTCTGCGTGACCGATGGCTGCAGCGTGCCTACGGAACCGCGTGGCGAGAAATGAAGGCGTATTACGATTTCATGCTGGTTGATCACTATCCGGTGAACGGCCCCAACAGTTGGGCTCACGCGATTCGCCTGATCGACAAGGCCGACCAGCGGATCGACCCGCGGCGGGAGCCGGCCGTCAAACGGCGAATCGATGACCTCAAACAGTTCTGGTACTACCACTACCTGACCGACAAGGGGCACATTCAAGTCGGCCCGCCGCCGACTTATCAGACCAAGTCGAACGACCCGTTGGCGAAGGAGTTCGCCTGGAAGGGCCAGATGTCGTACATGGTGGCTCAGCATGTGATCACACGTCGGACCTTCGGCGTCCAGGGCGAGGCAATCGACGCCGTCGGCCCCGAACTTGCCAAAGGCCCCGCTCACTTCACCTCTGAGGAGTCCGCCACATGGTGGAAGAAGATTCTCAAACATTGGCCCGAGACACCCGTCTTGCGATTCGCCGACGCGACCCTCGCCGACGGGACGAAGGGCAACCAGGTCGATCTCAACGATCTGGTGCGAGTCAAAGAATTCGCGGAGACCATCGTTGACCAGCCATTCCTCTACAACAGCGGCTACCAGCGCTCGCCGACGGTCCTCAGCGTTGCGACACGACCGGGACAAGTCCTCGGCTTCCAACTCTCCTGGCCGCGCGATCCGACCGGCAAGGACGGCTACTACATCGCCCGCGACCTGACCTATGGCGTCGAGCGTTGGGATTCAGACGCTAAAGCATGGGAGTCCCTCTCCGACCCAAACTTCTCGAAACAGCCCTCACAAGAAACTGACTCCGTCTTCGACGGATCCAAACGCCATCGTTCCGAGATTCGATTCCCGGCGACCAAACCGGGAACGTATCGCTTCACCGTCGGCTACGGCGGCAATCTCGGTTATCTGACAGACCTGTCCTTCGACTTGGCTGCTGGCAAGCACAAACCTGAACCGGGTGCGGGCTTCGCCAGTGCGTCCAACGTCGAGGCGCTGACTCAGTCGGCAACCTATCTCTACATCCCCAAGGGAACGAAGTCGCTCGATGTGGAAGTGTGGGATGGTTACATCCGCAAGACGGTCACGCTCTATCCTGGCTGGCGAGGTCAGAAGGACGTTCCCAAGGGGCGGCAAGTCGACATCGGCGCTCGCAAGACCCACCGTGTCCCGCTGGGACCCGGTGAAGACGGAAGCCTGGCCAAGATCGAAGGCGATGGCTTCGCCTTCCCGTTCCTGTATTCGATCCCGCCGTACTGGTCCAAATCGCCGCACCAACTGCTGCTTCCCAAAGCGGTCGCAAAAGCCGACGGCCTGACGCCAGCCGAGTGAGCTTGGATCGCGCCGGCGAAATGATGTTCAAGACCTCAGTCCTGATGGCAAAGCCGACCTACTGATGAACAAACCGTTCTGACTCTGCGTGTCTTCGATGAAGCGTCAGCCGGAGATTTGGCCAAGGGCCGTGGCCAAATTGCCGTGGGCTCACAACCTGGGACCACGGGGCGGATTCCTGGAGGTTTCTATTCCGTGAAATCGGACATCGGCTGTCGCTTCGCAAAGTCGCGGTGAATCCAGTTCAATGGTCGCCATGACGACAGCCGAACGCCAACTAGAAGAGCAGTTAATCCATGCATGACCAACGAAAACGTCTCCGACCTCTCCTACGCCGACACCCTTTGGAAAGCCGCCGACGCTCTTCGCGGACAGGTCGATGCCGCCGAGTACAAGCACGTCGTCCTCGGCCTGCTATTCCTCAAATACATCTCCGACAGCTTCCAGTCCCGCCGCGATGAACTGGAAGCCGAATTGACCAAAGACGGCATCAAGGGCAAGCAACTCGAAAAACTGCTCGAATCGCGCGACGAGTACACCGCCGAGCGAGTCTTCTGGGTTCCGCCCGAGTCGCGCTGGCCCAACCTGCAAAACCAGGCCACCCGCCCCGACATCGCCACGCTCATCGACGACGCCATTCTCGCCGTCGAGCGCGACAACCCGAACCTCAAATCCAAACTCCCGCGCGACTACGCCCGCCGCGGCATCGACCCGGTGAAGATGGCCGGGCTGATCAATCTCATCGCGGGCATCGGCTTCAAACTCAACTTCGACAGTTCCTTGCCGGAATTCGGGGCAGCTTTGTTGGCATGATTGGACTTGCGCCGGTTTTTTTTTACTGCGGAGTCACTTTGTAGGTAGCTGTCTAATGTATGCGCACGAGTTAGCGGGCTGAAGGAGATTCAGCGGCGCTTGATTGGTGATGGGGCGTGGCGAGCGGAGAAGTTTTCCGGGATGCGCTGGTGAGAGGGAGCGGTGTGAA
>JBJXEX010000301.1:0-36733 GCA_046156195.1 Planctomycetaceae bacterium
GAAGCGTCTGCGTGGGCGGATCCGCCCTCGCTGACGCTTCGGGTTACATTTGGTTGCGGCTCCGCCGCGATGTTTAACCGCTACACCAACGGCGTGCGCGCCGCTGTGGAATAGCGGTTGCATTCACCATCCGCGCACGCCGTTGGCGTAGCGGTTAAACATCTCCGTTGTCCCCGCGCAGGATCGATGAGGAATGATTGACTCGTTTCAGAGTCCCGATCGGCAGATATTGCTTTGCCTTGCGGAACGATATGGCGGCGTTGCGTCTCTGATTCTTTCTTCCGGTGAAGAAGCTCTGCCGATTTTGCCGATCAGTCTGAGGCCGAATAGCCCGGCCAAAAAGGACATCCGCCATGACTCGCGAACTCAACGTGCTGGCGTTGGTGAAAGACACCGAGCGGTACATCTTCTTGTACGACGAAGACAGCTCGGACGTCTTGATGCAGCAGCTTGGCCAGTTCGCGGCCGACAAAGACCTGAGCTTCACTTGGTACGACGCGGCCGTGCTCAGCCAAAAAGTCCGCCGCCTGAAGGAAGAGGCCGAGACAGAAGCTCGCGAGCAATGGTCGCGCGAGACGACGTGGTAGGTCACTTTGTCACCAGCGATGTGAGCCGAACGCGCTAGCGTCGGGCGATTCACGCGGAAAGTCACCTGCCGAGGCCCGTGGCTAGCGCCTCAGGATCGAGGCCCGTGGCTAGCGCCATCGGCTCACCAGGTCAGGCCACGAAGCCCCATGCACACCGCCGTTGACGGATTCCTGCGTTCGTTGCGAATCGAGCGGAATGCTTCGCCGCTGACGCTGAAGTCGTACTCGGAGGACTTCAACAGTCTCTTCGACTACTTGCAGGATCGAGTCGGCCGGATCCCGGAGCCGTCGGAGACCGACATCTCGATGTTGCGCGGCTATGTCGCGTATCTCCACGAGTGCCAGTACGCGAAGACGACGATCGCTCGGCGACTGGCCTGTCTGCGGAGCTTCTTTCGGTACTGTGCTCGCGAGAAGCTGACGACCTCGAACCCCGCGAAAGCACTCCGCACGCCGCGCACGGGGCGCAAGCTGCCGAGCTTTCTGACCGCAAAGCAAACCGTCACGCTCGTCGAAGCTCCGCCGAGCGACGAACCTGCCGGCCTGCGGGACCGAGCGATGCTGGAGACGATGTACTCCGCCGGCCTGCGCGTGGCCGAGTTGGTGGGACTCAATCTTCCCGACTGGGATCAGGACGCGAACGTGTTGCGAGTTCGCGGCAAGGGACGCAAAGAGCGGATCGCTCCGATCGGCAGTCACGCCAGCGCGGCGTTGCACAAATGGCTCGCCGTGCGAGAACTCGCCGCGGACGCTCGACCCGAAGATCAGGAGGCGGTCTTCCTGAACCGATTCGGCAAACGGCTGACGACTCGCAGCGTCGGCCGGATGCTCGAAAAATATGTCAAAGCCAACGGCCTCGACTCGAAGATCAGCCCACACTCGATGCGGCACACGTTTGCGACACACATGCTCGACGGCGGAGCCGATCTTCGCAGTGTCCAGGAACTGCTCGGCCACAAGAGCCTGACGACGACGCAGATTTACACGCACGTCAGCACTCAGCGAATGCGCGAAACCTATGACAAGTCCCATCCGCATGCGCAACCGGCTCGTGGGCGAAAATGAGATCGGCGAGAGGGCGACCACAGCAGTCGTGGCAAGCTCACGGCGTCTCATTCTGCAGTTTTCAACGGCTTCTTCTCGGAGGGGTCATGCACACAGCGGACGTAAACAAAGTTCTTGCTCGCGAAACCATTGTTGGCTCCGCCTTTGGCGTACCACTGATAGACGAAGGCGTAATCCTTCTCGATCGGGCCGTCCAACTCTGAGGTCCAGTACGCCGCGAACTCGAGCAGTCCCTGGCAACACGGGTTGGGGTTGTACTTGGTGGCGGTAAACGGCGCGAACGTCGCCGGAAAGATCGTGGCCAGCTCGTCGCTCGTTGGAACTCGCCAATCTTTCAAGCCTCCGAGTTCCAATTCCTTGGCGTATTCGGCGGCCTGCTGAAAGTTTTTCTTTCCAGACTCCGCTCCGTTCTTCTGCCAGAGCAGTCCTGTCCAGCGATCTTCGACGTATTCGCCAGCGTCTCGAAAACGATCGGGCACGATGAATCTGCCATTTCGCTCCGCTTGCAGGACACGAGCTGCGTACAAGGACATCAGATCGCATCCACGACTGCCGCCAAGAGACCTGTGACGACTCGCGTCGAAATGTCCCGACGCAGCCACATTCATCGCGGACTTCAGTTCGGTCAGCTTCACGGAGGGGACCGCGGCAACTCGTACGAGAGGCCGATCTCCCTGCCCTCGCTGCTGATTGAGCCGCTGAATCTCGCTCGCCAATTTGGTGAAAGCCGCATCGCCCGTCCCCAGCGGAAGGTCGTCGATCAAAACCTGAGTCAGACTTCCGTCCGCAGTCGCGAAGAGGCTCACCGTGATCGGCCGGTCTTCGCGATGTGACCCATCCGGTTTTTCTGGGAGGGCAATCGTTTGATATTTGACCGGTGGCTGGACTTCACGAGTTCGATAGTAGGTGCGCACGCCTTTCGACGCGGCAGCGTCGTTGACGAGCAGAAAATTCGGACCGAAGCAGCCCGGCATTTCGAGGTAAGGTTCCAGTGACGGTTCAGGCAGAGACAGTGTTTCGGTGCGTCCGCGACGAGCTTTCAGCCAACGAATTGGCCCTGCCGAAGAAAAGGAAATTCCGCTGTTCGCGGAGATCACATTCTCGGTTGTCTTCGGCGTGTAGAGCGCTGCGACGACATAACGTCGACCGGCTGGCAGTGGTTGGGGGTCGATCGCGACGTACCGAAAGCGATCCACTAATCGCGTTTCCGTTCCTGCGGGAACAGTTGCTGTCACAATCAGCTTGCCGGCCGGATCCCAAATGGCCACGGGAATTTCTTTCGCGAGTCCCATTCCATCCGAATCCCAAACGCCCAATTCTTTCACCGTGACCTGCTCCGTGACATCGAATTCCCAGCCGAGGGAGAGATTCGCTGCAAAGCCGCCGCCAGAGACTCCGACCGCATCCAGCTTCAACGCGGCGAGATCCTCGGCACCAGCACGGCCTATCACGAAATTAATGATGAGTAGACTGGCAAGTAGGAAGCGAAGCATCGTTGGGCCTTTCGATTGGGGGATGTGACAGGAGCGGGCCTTTGTTTCTGGCCACATGCCAGTCGTTCACGTTAGTCGCGTGGCGTCGAGGAGGCCAGAAACAAACCGGCCGCTTGGCTCTGAATGATGAAGTCCACGCCGTCAGGTTCGCGGATGAGTCCCGTAGTTGTCTCCAAAGATGTCTCGTGAGGCGGCGACTCGGCCGCACTCACGAGACGTTGCAGGTCAGGCGAGGATTACTTCAACTCTTTGATTCGGATGCGGCGGTATTCCATTTGGCCGCGATCCGCTTCCAGGCCGATGGGACCGGTGGCCGGGAGCGGGTTCGGGAACTTCAATTCCTCGCCGTTGCAGGTGCAGGTGGCGACTCCGCCTTTCACGAGGACTTCGATTTCGTTCCAGTCCTGCGGCTTGTAGTTCTTCAATTCTTTGTAGGGGCCGGCGACCAAGTAGTCGCGGCATTGAAGCTGGGGCTTGCGGAGGAAGATGCCGCTGTCGGCGTTGACTCCGGCGCGGAACTCCAGCTTCAGGTGGAAGTCGTGAGCGAACTCGCGCGTGGTCCACATTTGAGCGAGGCCCTTGCCGGGGTTCACGACGATGCGTCCGTCGCGCGCGGTGTAGCGACCGTCGCTGGCGTTCGCGCTGCCGTCGAAGGCCGGGCCGTTGGCGTAGTGCCAGCCGGTCAAATCTTTGCCGTTGAGCAGCATCTCGAAGCCCTCTTCCAGTACGAACGCGCCGTCGGTTTGAAAGGGCGACGCGGGCAAGCCGGCTAAGTTCCAAAGGCTCGCTTCCGGCACGTTCGACCAGCCATAGCGGACTGCGGTTGGAGCCGCGACAGCCTCGCTGAAGACGACGATCGTGTCGCCGTCGATCGTGGCTTTGGCTTCGACGAATTTGTTGTCGGGGCCGGCGATCGTGAAGCCTTTCAACTCAGGCGAGCCGCCTGAGCTACGAGCGACCAATCCTCCGCCAAGGTGCTTGAAGTGCAGCGTAACTTTGTCGCTGTTGACGGTCATCGAGTCGTAAGCCGGGCCGGAGTGTTCGGTCTTCTCGCCATGCGCGAGTGAGAGTGCGGCCAGCGCGAGTCGTGCTCCGACCGGCTGCTTGTCTTTCGGATGAATGTCGCTCGGATGCCCCACATCCAGCGTCACGGCCATCGCGGTGTTCTGCGTTGTTTGAACCGTGAGTCGCTGGGCTTCGCGAATCTCCGGCGACATGCCGTTGTGTGGCGCGATCTGCACGAACAGGAACGGGAAATCCCCTTGAGCCCAAACTTTTCGCCAGCCGGTGATCATGGCCGGGAAGAGCGTTTGATATTCCTTGCCGCGACCGGAATTCGATTCCCCCTGATACCAGATGGCACCGCGAATCGCGAACGGCACCAGCGGCGCGATCGAGCCGTTGTACAGGCCGGTGGGTCGATTGCCGTTTGTGGCCGGATCGGCGGGTGGCGCGGGCTTCTTCGGTTCCGGCTTGCCGTCCGCTTTGGCTTTCGCGACGGCCGCCTCGTGAGCTTTCAGTAACTCTGGCTCTTTCTGTTTGAAGTCTTCCACCCCTTTCGCATAGCCCGCGACCTTCGCGGCTTGCTGATCGAGCAACGGTTTCAACGTCGGGTTCGTTTCGAGGTCCGCTTTGGGAGTCCAGGCTTCGCAGACCGTTCCGCCGACCGCCGACTTAATGAGTCCGACCGGCACGCCCAATTTCTTCCGCAGTTCTTTGCCGAAGAAGTACGCGACTCCGGAAAAGTTTGTCGCGCTCGTCGAGGCATCGACGGCCCAGGTTCCACCGATCGAGTCCTGCGGTTCATCAACCGCGCGAGCACTCGCGTTGAACAGTCGCAACTGCCCATCACCGGCGGCCGCAATCGCCTCGTCGCCGCCGGTCGATTGCTTGAGCGTCCAGCCCATGTTCGACTGACCGCTGCAAACCCAAACCTCGCCGACGAGCACGTCGGTAATTTTTGATTTTTGATTTTCGATTGTTGATTGGACGGTCAGCTCACGCGGTTCCGCGCTGGCCGGCATCGGGTCGAGTTTGACGATCCATTTGCCATCGGTGCCCGCTTTGGCCGATTTCTTTTGATCGGCAAACTCGACGGTGACTTCGCTCCCCGGCTCGGCCTTGCCCCACACGGGGACAGCGATGTCTCGCTGCAAGACCGCATGGTCGGTGAAGAGGCTGCTCAGGCTGAGCTTCTCCGCCGCACTGAGTGAACTCGATAGCAGGCCGATGACAGCCAGCACTCGGACGATGGTGGTAAGTTGTGGAATTCGCATCGAAGTGGGGTCTCCAAAAGGGTGATGTTCCGCCGAAGGGAAGAATGCTACCGGGCAACAGGGCGATCTTCGACGCGGCGGATGAGCCGCAACATTGGACACACTCACAACAAATCTGACGGATCAAAGAAACTAGCGATCGAGTTCCTCGAACCGAACTCGCATCGAATCGCCACCGAGGTCCGGGTACAGGAGCTTCGTGACCTTCAGCAGTTTCGTAGCTTCGGCCGACTCGCCCAGTCGCTGGCAGCAATGGATCACATGCCAGCGCGCGTCGAGCCATTCGGGACTCCCCGCTTTGAGGACGGTTTCGAGCCGTCGCCAAAACGTCTTCGCCTGTTGATCGCCGGTGGTGGAACTGAGCGACTCACACAACTCGGCGGCGGTGCGGAGCAGCTTGGAATCGCGCGGCGATTTCTCGACGAGCTGTTGATAGACGGCGACTGCTTTCGTCGGCTGGCCCGTCGCTGCGAATGCTTCCGCGCGTGTACGCCACAATCGCAACCGCTGAGCCTCCGTCAGTTTCTTTGGCGATTCGGCCAGAGCTTGTGAGGCTCGCAATTGCAGTTCGGCTACCAGAGTTTGCGTCCCCCTGTCGCACCGAGCCGCGACCGCACTGAGTCCATCCAGCAGTGCGAGCAATTCGTCCGGTCCCGATTCGTCGAGTGCGCCGATCAACTTCTCCGCTTCGGCGATACGGCGTTGTCCGGCGAGCGACACCACTCGCAGTTGTTCCGCCGTTCTCAACCAATCGCGATCTTTCGCCTGTGCGAGGACCGCGGCCAGCCATTGATCGGCGGTCTTGTAGTCCGCCGGATGTCGCTCCAGCAGCAGTCGAGCGAACCGCACGAGCAGCTCCGCTTGAGGATTGGAAATCGGAAATTTGGAATTTGAGATCTGGGATTTGAGAACCTCGACCGCCGACTGCAACTGCTTGATCGCCGCCGATTCGGCCTCCGCCGTCGGCTTCTTCTCGGCTCGCAGTCGTGAAACATGCCGTTCGTGACAGCGAGCGATCGCAGCCCACGCTTCATCAAAGCGCGTGTGCATCGCGGGGATCGACGCGAACAGTTCGATCGCTTCGAGAAAGTCTTGTTGCCGCTCGCGCATCTGGCCGAGCAACCAGGCCGCCTCGGCCGCGACCGGTTGATCGGAATATCGTTCGCGCAGTTGCTGCAACGTGTCGAGAAACTCGGCGCGGAGTTTGTCGGTCGGCGTTTTCTCGAACTGCTTGCCGAGGCAAACCGCCCAGAGCAAATGGGTGGCGGCCGAGCGTTCGTGTCGCGGCGCTTCGGCCAACTCACGAAACGCGGCGGCGGCTTCGTCAAAGCGTTTCGCTTGGAACAGCAACGAGGCGCGAGTGTCGGTCAGTTCCAACAGCAAGCTCTTCATCGCCGGGTCCGACGCTCTCTTCCGAGCCGCCGCAATCGCGACATCGAAACGGGAAATCGCCTCGTCGATTTGATCGGACGAAAACGAGGATCTCGCCTGACGGACGACCCCCGCGAGTTCGCGGCCGTAGTCCCGCTCTTCGCGACCCCGTTGCCAGTCGAGCCGTGCTCGTACCGCCCAATAGCCGGCTTCGGTCTGTTGCAGTTGCGTGACTTCGGCCGACACGCGGTCCCACAAGTCGCTCGTCAACTTGGTGTCGCCGCGCTCTGAAGCGACTCGCCACAGCGCGAGTTCGATGACGATCTGCCAATAGGCCAGCTCACCCGACATGCCGGTCGCCGACGGATTCGCCGCGTCCAATTTCAAGACGCCGGTCTGACGTTGCACGATCAACCACGCGGCGGCCTCGGCAGGTTTCCGCTGGGCGAGCATCCCGCGCAAGCGTTCGATGACGAATCGTTCGCGCAGGTCCAGCGACGTGTCCTCGGCGATCGATTTCTCAAACGCCGCCAGCAGTTTCGCCGCGAGGTCGAGGTCGTTGCGCAGTCGCGAGACCTCGGCCAGCGCGAGCTGGCTTTCACCCGTCAAGCGGTCGTTGCTCGACGCAGTCGCGAGCGGTTTCAGCCAAGTATTCGCCTCGTCGAGTTCATTCAAACGATCGGC
The DNA here is from genome assembly GCA_046156195.1 of Planctomycetaceae bacterium. Taxonomy (GTDB): domain Bacteria; phylum Planctomycetota; class Planctomycetia; order Planctomycetales; family Planctomycetaceae; genus SXKJ01. Next base: position 7,477 of record JBJXEX010000301.1, read on the forward strand.
GTTGTCAGTCGCGAGCCGCGCCTTGGTCAGCCGCGCGAGTCCGAGTCGAAAGCGCAACTGCATCCACAACGCCCGTCGCTCGAACGGAGAGAGTTTGTCCGCGGAGCTTTGACCCTCTTGCTGTGCGAGCGTCTTCTCCAACGGAGTCAGTCGCAACAACGCGGCGTCGATCGAAGTTCGTCCTTGCTCCCGCAACTCGCGATCCTCCGGCCGCAGCTCCAATTGAGCGAGCGACCAATCGGCTCGGCCGAGTTCGATCAACGCCAATTGCGTCTCCAACAATTCCTGCCGAGGCGGAGACTTCGTGCGATCGAGGTGTTCGACGATGACTCGCGCAGCACGATGCCATAGATCGGCTTGCTCGGAACCGACGGTGTGCCACGCATGAGCGGCATACGTTCGAGACAGCTCCAACACGAACTCGCCGCGCTCGCGGTCCCCCAGCGATTTCGCATCCAGCCGCCGCAAGCAATCCGATTCGACCAATCCAAAAAGCTGTCGCTGCCGAAGTTGCTCATAAAACCGCGCGGTCGCGTCATCGGCTCGCAGCGAAGTCGCGACGGCGATCAACGCCAAGAGCACGAGCCACGACATTCCTCTGACCGCATTCCTCTGACGCAAAAGCTGTGTCAAAGGAATGAGGGCAGAGGAATGGCGGCGATTAGCGATGACGGGTGACATGATCGAATTTGAGATCGAGGGTGACGAAGAAGCTAGGCACTTCCACACGAACCCGAAGCGCCAGCATTGAAGTTGCGCTTTTGCGGTTCAACCCGGAGGGTTCACAGCGATTAGCCGGTGGTTGAGCGAAGCGACACCACCGGAACAGGATTCGTCTGCTCCCGCATCCCGGAGGGATGCCAGCGGCAGATTGGCTGGCATTCCTCTGGGATGCAAAGGCACTTTGCCCGGCTTTCCGGTGGTGCGCCTTCGGCGACCACCGGCTAATGGCTGAGAACCCTCCGGGTTCAAAGGCGGCGATAGCGAAACTTCAAAAAGCACCTGCGAGTGCTTCACGAAGTTTCCGTTTTCAGGCTCACTGCGATCCCTGAAGCAAGTCTTGAGCTGATGGTTCCCACGGATGGCATGGCGATACCACGGATAAAGCCGTCGGCGGTTCGCGGTGCGGCAGATTTTCGTTCGCGGTCGGCAGCGGCTATACCTCGCATGAACACAATTAAGACAGGCGAGCGGGGTGGCGTCAGTTCAACGGCAGTCACTTTGAGCGGAATGGCGCTAGCCACCGGTAAATCGGGATCGACGTTTTCCGGCGAATGACCGGCGGCGAGCGCCTTGCCGCTCACAAATACTGATCAGGAGTTTGCACGATGGCATTTCTTGAGCGATCAGTCTTGCGGCGACTCGGTGCGGGAGAAGCGATTGAATCCGTCTGCCGAACGGAAGATTGGTCGCGTGCCGACTTCGATGAGCGTTGGAAACGGGAAGCGGAAAGTCGTGCTCCGCGCGGTGACGGGCAAGTTCTCGCGGGAGTCCACACGGACGTGACCATCGAGCGGGATCGCTGGGGCATTCCGCACATCTTCGCCGAGACCGCTCGCGATTTGTGGTTTGGGTTTGGTTTCGCGATGGCTCAGGATCGGCTGTTCCAGTTGGATTACTTGCGCCGCAAAGGACTCGGTCGATTGGCGGAGGTGTTGGGGTCGGACGGTGTGGCGTTGGATTTGGCGGCGCGGACGATCGGGCTAAATCGGATCGCTCAGGAGGAATGGTCGCGTCTGCCGAGTGAAACACGCGACGTGCTGCAAGCGTTCGGCGACGGCGTCAATGCGTTGATCGCGCACAGCGGCGAGCAACTGCCGATCGAGTTTGATCTGCTCGACTATCGCCCGGAGCCGTGGTCGCCGATCGACAGCTTGGCGATCGAGAGTGAGTTCCGCTGGTATCTGACCGGTCGCTTTCCGGTGATCGTGATGCCGGAGTTGGCCAAGCGAGTGCTTGGTGATGGCCCGCTGTATCGCGAGTTCTTGCTGGGCGAAGCGGATGAGGAAGCGGTGGTTCCGCCGGAGTCGTATCGCGACCGGCGACGTGAACTCGGACAACATGCGTTGGAAAGTGTTGGCCAAGCGACCGGTGATCCCGAGCAGACCGGCAGCAACAACTGGGTCGTCGCCGGACGACATTGCCGATCGGGGATGCCGCTGGTTGCCAGCGATCCGCACATCGCCATCGAAGCGGTGTCCTGTTGGTACGAGGCACATCTCTGCGGCGGCGGGTTCAACGTGGCGGGCATGACCTACGTCGGGATGCCCGCGATCATGTTCGGTCGCAATGAGCAAGTCGCGTGGGGGATCACCAATAACATCTGCTCGCTGCGCGATCTGTATCAGGAGCGAACCGATCCCGCGCATCCGAACTGCTTTCAATTCGATGGTCAGTGGGAACCAGCTCGCGAAGTGGTCGAGACGATCCGAGTGAAAGGGGCCGAGCCGATCTCACGCACGATCCGGTTCTCGCGCAACGGTCCCGTCGTTGACGAGATCTTGCCGCCGCCGGGAAACACGACGGGGCCGGTGACTTTGAAATGGCTCGGCGCGACACATGGCGGTTGGCTGACTGCATTGTTGGACATGGACCGCGCTTCGACCGTGGCCGAGTTCCGCGAGGCGTTGCGGCCGTGGCATGTGCCGACTTTCAATCTGGTCATTGCCGATGTCGCGGGTCAGATCGCCGTGCATTGCGCGGGACGCATCCCGCAGCGCAAAACCTTCGAGCGTGGCTATCGAGCGGGTTGGGAACCGGATCAACAGTGGCTCGGCCTGTTGCCGTTCGAGGCGATGCCGCACGCGATTGATCCCTCGCGCGGCTGGCTGGCTTCGGCGAACAACCGGCTGGCGGCTGACGATTACCCGTTCCCGTTGTACGGCACTTGGAGCAGCGGCCATCGCGCAGTGCGAATACGACAAATGATCGAAGCCCGACTCGGTCAGGGCTTCACCGTCGATGACTTCCGAGCGATGCACCACGACACGGTCTCGCTGCGCGGCGTGACCTGTCTTCCGGCGCTGCTGGCCTCACTGTCCGAAGTCGCCGATCCCGCCGTCCGCGCCGCGGTGCAACACCTGCGGAGTTGGGATGGACGCACAGAAGCCGATTCGGTCGCGACGACACTGTTCAACGTCTTCCTCACGTTCTGGGCGAAAGCCGTGGCCGATGTGCGTTTCTCCGGTGTCACTTCCGAACTGCTGGCGAAGCAAGCTGAAGGGCTGGCTTGCCGACTGCTCGCGAGTGATGAACAGGGTTGGTTTCCCGAAGGGGAGAGACTTCCGACGCTGCACCGCGTCTTCCAGCACACGCTGAATTATCTGACTGAGCGATTCGGTTCTGACATGAGTACTTGGCATTGGGGCCGTCTGCATCAGTTGCCTCTGAAGCATGTGCTGTCCGCTCGCGGTGATCTGGCACAACTGCTGAATCACGGCGGCGGGCCGGTGAAGGGAGACATGATCACGGTCTGCAACACGGGCAGCGGCTCCGATTGGGGCGCGGCCACCGGAGCCGGCTATCGCCTGATCGCGGACCTCTCGACGAACTGTTTGCTGGCCGTGGCTGCCGAGAGTCAATCGGGGCATCCGGGATCGCCGAACTATTCGGATCAATTCGGAGCGTGGCATTCCGGCGAGTACCACGTTCTGCCGCTGGACCGCGCGGCCGTTTCGGAATTGGTGACTCAGCGACTGCGGCTGTGTAGCGGCACGGCGCAAGCCGTCCGGTTGAGTTAGCGGCACGGCGCAAGCCGTCCGGTTGAGCCGCCTCCACCGGGCGGCTTGCGCCACTCCGCTACTATTTGGTTGCGGCCGAAGGCCGCATTAGGAAGTGAGCAGTTGATATGTCCAAGTTTGGTTGCGGGTTGGTTGCATTGATCGTGCTGTCGGCGAGTCTGTTCGCTCAAGACAAGCCGTCGCCGCTGGAACAAGGCAAATCGCTGAAGGAGTTGATGCCGCGCATCCCGGCCACGGAGACCAAAGATGCTCTCAAGACTTTTCAAGTCGAACGAGGCTTCAAGCTGGAACTCGTCGCAGGCGAGCCGCTGGTGGGCGATCCGGTCGATGCCTGCTTCGATGAGTTCGGCCGCATGTACGTCGCCGAGTTCCACGGCTATCCGTACTCGGCCGAGCCAACGAAGCTGCATCCGAAAGGGGGCGGCAAGAAAAACGACGGCATCATCCGCCTGCTGGAAGACACCGACGGCGACGGTCGCTTCGAGAAGAGCACGGTCTTCGCCGACAACTTTGATTGGGCGTTGTCGGTCTGTTGCTTTGATGGCGGAGTGTTCGTCATCGGGCATCCGCACCTGTGGTACTTCAAGGACACCGACGGCGACGGCAAGGCGGATGTGCGTCGGATCGTGCTCAGCGGTTTCGGCAAGGACAACGTGCAGGCGCTGGCCAACAACATGAAGTGGAGCTTGGAGAATCGCATCCTCGTCGCCGGCGGTCGCAATCCGAATGCGTTGACTCGCGATGGCAAGCCGGTGATGTCGGGGACCAGCGATTTCTCATTCGATCCGCGCGTGCTGGTTTCCGATGCGACGGCAGACGAAGTGGCGAAGTCGATCGAACTTCTCAGCGGTGGCGAGCAGTTCGGGCATTCCACCGACGACTGGGGCAATCGCTTCGTCTGCAACAACAGCAATCACATCGAGCATGTCGTCTTGCCTCGCCGATATGTAAATCGCAATCCGACGTTCATCGCGGGAGGCGCGGTTCGCAGCATCGGGGCCGAGGGAGCCGCCGCAACGGTCTTTCGCCGCAGTCCGCCGGAGCCGTGGCGGATCGTCCGCACCGCGCGGCGAGTGGCCGATCCGAAGTTCGCGGGACTGCCTCAAAGTGAACGAGTTCCCATCGGCTTCTTCACGTCGGCGACGGGTGTGACGATCTATCGGGGCGGAGCGTACCCCGAAGAGTTTCGCGGCAACGCGTTCATCGGCGATGTCGGAGCGAATCTGATTCATCGAAAAATCATGACGCCGACCGGAGCCAGCTTCGTCGCCAAACGAGCGGACGAGATGACCGAGTTTGTGACCTCGACCGACAACTGGTTTCGACCGGTGAACTTCGTCAACGCGCCGGATGGGACGCTGTATGTGCTCGACATGTATCGCGAGACGATCGAGCATCCGGCTTCGATTCCTGAAGACATCAAAGCTCTGGTCGATCTCGAAAGCGGCCACGATCGCGGACGCATCTGGCGATTGCTCGGTCCCGACGGTCAACGGATGAAAGTCGAGCCGATCGGCAAGCTGCCGCCGGATCAGCTCATCAAACAGTTCTGGTCGCCGAACTCGTGGAACCGCGAGACAGCGCAGCGACTGTTCGTCGAACGCAGAGACCTGTCGGTCGTCCCGTCGCTACGTCGCATGGCCGCGCTGAATCGCTCGCCACTCGCGCGACTGCATTGCCTCTACACGCTGGCCGGGTTGAACGCGATGAAGTCGGACGTGCTGATGGTGAACCTCAAGCATCCCGAACCGCGACTGCGTGCGCATGTGCTGCGATTGGCCGAACCGCTGTTCGCGCAGGATCGGGAACTGGCCGAGGCCGCCGCTGAACGAGCGACTGATGACAGCGATCTTGTCCGCTGGCAACTGGCGTTCTCGGCCGGTGAGATGCCGAACGATCTCGCGGTGATGACGCTCAGCCGCTTGGCCCGAGATCCGCGCAACACGGGCGACATCCGAACGGCGATGATGACCTCATTGGCTGGCCGGGCGACTTTGTTTCTGGAAGCACTCGCGGCCGATGCGGAGTTCGCCAAGCAACCGCACGCCGCCGTTTGGTATGCGGAGTTGGCACGAATGCTCGGCACCGATGCGAATCCCGCGGCGGGTGCCAGCGCCTTGAAGATCGTCGTCAATGAGCAGCTTGCTCCGGCCGCGCGATCGGCGATCTTGATCGCGCTGGGTGATGGACTACGGCGTCGCGGCATAACCGTCGATCGCCTGCTGGATGCGGCTCAATCCGACAGCCAACTCCGGCAAGCTTTGACCCTCTTCACGAGCAAGTCGTTGACCGCCGCGAAAGAGGCCGATCGTCCCGTTGCCGAACGAATCGCCGCCGTGCGAGTGTTGGCGTTTCTCGATTGCGACTCGTGCCGCCAGTCGTTGAGCGAGTTGCTCAACCCGCAAGTCGATCCGCAATTGCAGATCGCCGCCGCCAACTCGCTGGGGCAACTGCCACATCCCGACGTGCCGAGCTTGCTGCTCTCCGGATGGCGAAGTCACTCACCCGCTTTGCGTCGCGAGGTGGTCGATGCGTTGCTGAGATCGACGGATCGAGTCGGCTCGTTGCTCGATGCGCTGCAAGCCGGGACCGTACTGCGCGGCGAGATCGAACGGGATAAGAAAGACTTGCTGCTCAATCATCCGAAGTCGGAACTGCGCGACCGCGCGAAGAAACTGCTGGCGGGCGACGTCGATGCCAATCGAGCCAAGGTCATCGCCGACTATCAACCCGCGTTGGAAATGCCCGGCGACATCGCCAAAGGCAAACTGTTGTTCCAACAGAAATGCGCGAGCTGCCACCAGATTGCCGGAGTCGGTCACGTCGTCGGCCCGAACTTGCAGAGCGTCGCCAACAAGTCGCCGGCCGATTTGCTGATCGCGATCCTCGATCCGAATCGAGAAGCTCAGCCGAACTTCGCAACGTACGTCGTTGAGACCTTGGATGGCAAAGTGTTCAACGGCCTGCTGGTCGGCGACACCGCGACCAGCGTGACGCTCCGCCGAGCCGAGGCCAAAGAAGATGTCATCCTGCGGAGCAACATCGAAACGATCGTCTCGAACGGCAAATCGCTGATGCCCGAAGGCTTCGAGAAAGACGTGACGCCCGCCGCGGTAGCCGACTTGCTGGCGTACTTGAAGTCACTCACCCCGTAGCACAGGCGGCTCGCCTGTGAAGCAGCGTCGCCGCCATCATGTGGCGCACGCGGCCCGCGTGCGTCCATCTCGTTCCCACGCAGAGCGTGGGAACGAAAGTAACCCGAAGCGTCAGCGAGGGCGAACGCTGCAAAACGCTCCCCATTCGGAGTCACTTGGAGCGCTCCCCCTCGCTGACGCTTCGGGTTACTTGCGGCTTCGCCGCACGACGGTTCACACCAACCCCGTCAGCGACCCCGTCGAGTCGCGGAACTTATCGGACTCGATCCCCATTTTCTGGATCAGCGTCAGCAACACATTCGACAGCGGCGGATGACTGTTCGGCTCCCATCCGAGATGCTGGCCGTGCTTGAGGCCCAGCTTATGTCCGCCCGCCACGAGCAGCGGCAGATTCTTCGGCGAGTGATCGCCCCCCGCGCCGGAGTTCATGCCCGATCCAAACATCACCAGCGTGTTGTCGAGCATGTTCCCGTCCCCCTCTTTCGTTGACTTGAGGAACGTCAGGAATCGGCCGAGCCGTTCGAGATGAAAGCGGTCGATGATGCCGAGCTTCTTGAGCATCTCCTTGTCGCCGCCGTGATGCGACAGCTCGTGATGATTCTCGCCGCCGCCGCCGTAGCCTCCCGCTTCGCGCGACCACTCGAACGAGATGACCCGCGTCGTGTCGGTCAGGAACGCGAGGTACGAGACTTCGAGCATCACGTCCAACCACATCGGCCGGTCGTGAGCGTTCCCCGGTTGGCTGCCAAGCTGCAAGTGCTTGAGATCGACCTGCGGCTTCGGCACATCGACCCACGCTTCGAGCCGTGCGACTCGTTGCTCGGTCTCGCGCACCGACGTCAGATATTCGTCGAGCTTCTTTTGATCCTGCTTGCCGAGCTTGTCGTTGAGCGACTTCGCCTCACCACGCACGCTGTCGAGGATCGACTTCCGTTCGGCGTATCGTCGCAGAGTCGCCGCGCGATCGGCCGCGCTGTCGGGGACGAACAATCGTTCAAATAGTCGCTTCGGCGAATTCTCCGAGGGCATCGGCGTCCCGCTGCGATCGAACGACAGCGTGTGCGAATGCCCGGCCGATCCGGTGCCGCTGGCGTCCGACAACTGCAACGACGGGAAGCGCGTCTGCTTGCCGTGCAACTCGGCGACGATCTGATCGGCCGAAACTTGATTCGTGTAATCCGCTCCGGGAGTTGCCTTGAGGTCCGCCCCCGTCAGCCAAGTATCGGCTCCGCTGTGACCACCTTGAGAAGCGGGATGTCCAAGACCGGTCAGGAGCGAGAAGTCGGCGCGATGTTCCTTCAGAACTTCGAGCGTCGGCGACAACGTGTAGTCGCGACCTTTGTCGGTAGGCATCCATTCCAGAATGTTGACGCCGTTGGGGACGTAGCAACAAATCATCCGCGGATGCGTCCCCATCGACTTGTCGAGCGGCGTGTACTGCGACGGAGCGGCCCACCCGCGCGGCAACATCGCGTCGAGCAACGGCAGGGCGAGACAGGCTCCGAGACCACGCAGGGCTCGGCGACGGGACAAAGTTGAAGTCGTGATTGATTCCATGACGAGCCTCGTTTCGGGAGATTCCTATGACCGCTTCCGTGATTTGCCGATGGTCAAGGGATTGAACCATGCGACGCCAGGAAAACGATCGAAGTCTTGATCGCAGGAGCAGACTTCGCCGTTGTATTCGATGGCCAGAGCGCCGAGATGGGCGTCGGAGACCAAGTTGCCTCCAGTACCCGCAAGATTGAGCAAACGATGTAAATGAAACGAATGCTCCTTCGAGGGGTGAATCACTTGGCTTGGAGCTTGAGCCAACCATTCGTCAACGAAACTCATCGCCTGTGAAGTCGACAGCGGCTTCGGGAAGATTCCCTTTTTCGTGCTGATGCGCACCACGCCCAACAGAACATTCCAGGCAAAGCCCACTGGCCGTTCGTTCGAAAGCGCCGCTTCGAGCCATGCTCGGCAAGCGTCGTGCTGCTCAAGATCGCTGTTGATCGCGTAGAGCAGCACATTCGTGTCGGGGATGACCATCAGCGTCGCCCTCCGATTTGCTGGATGAGTTCCGCATCTTCCAATTCGGCCGACAACATCGACGCTTTCGTGAGATCAACGGACGGGATTCCAAGTTTTCTCGCCTTCAGCCGGTATTGCGGTCGTTTGGTTTTCGAGGGCCTGGTCGCCAAGCCCTTTCGTAACGCTCGGTTAATGACCTCTTCCAACGAGCGGCGGTCCTTGCGGACAGCCTCGCGCAGCAGCAATTCCACTTCAGGATCGAGAGTCACGCTGGCTTTCATTATCAACGCCTCATTTGTTGAAGGTTTTGTCATCTCGTCGGACCAGAACCATCTGCCCGCTGTGACTGGGTACGTTTCACGATTGGCACTTTGGGAAACAGATCGGAGACTCGGCAGCGAAAGCCGGGCATGATGTCCTCGGCGGTCAATTCATCGTTCGGGCCAAGCTGCACGGGCATCGTGTCACTCCGAAAGATTCGCACGCTGCGATTCGACGGATTGAAGACCCAGACGACGACGACACCCGCCTCCAAATATTCTTCGGCCTTCTGTTCGACTTCGCGATACCGATCGGTGGGAGAAACCACTTCGACGGCCAAGTCGGGCGGGATTTCCAAGAATCCTTCGGGGATCACCGCAAGACGTCCGGGTCGAATGTAGGACGCATCAGACTTGCGAACTCGTTCTGTGTCGTTGAAGCAGCGGTAGCTCGCGCCACCGCCAAAGGTCAAACCGCCATCTTCGTCGGAGAAATCCATCAAGAAGCCGGCGACTTGTCCCGCGATCCAGACCGGCAACGCGCCTTTGATTCGCTCGATGAGTTCGCCATTGATCAATTCAAAGCGGTCGCCGTCTGGCATCGTCAGCAAGTCATCGGCGGAGATGGTCATCGGGACGGCCGTTGTCATGGTTCGGATTCTTGATTGTTGTGTGACTGGCAAATGTCACTTCGTCTGGAATGTCTCCGAAGTGGCGATGAATTGCACCAGCGATCGCAGCGTGTATCGGTTCTGCTTCGTGTGTGCGACGGCCGCTTTGACGGTCGGTTGATCGGCGATGCCGAGTTCTCGGCCGAGGGCGTACGTCAGCAATTTGCTGGCGAGGCAATTGAGAAACAGGTCTTCCTTTTGACGCAGCACCGATCGCAATTCATCGACGCCGTTGATGGCGGTGCCGTCGGGCAGTTTGGAGGCGGCGTCGATTTTCGGATCGTTGCGATCGATGCGGCCTTTGTAGCCAAAGCCTTCTTGATCGCGCCATTCACCGGCGGCGTTGAAGTTCTCCAACGCGAAGCCGAGCGGGTCGATCTTGTTGTGGCAACGAGCACACTGCGGCAGCGTGCGATGAATCTCCAGCCGTTGCCGCACCGTCGCCTTGTCGATGCCCGGCACCTTCGGAGCGATGTCTCCTGCATTCGCGACCGGCAGGCCGGGGTCGATGCCGAGCACGTTCTTCAAAACCCACGTCCCCCGTTTGACGGGCGAGGTGCGCGTCCCATTGGACGTGATCGTCAGCATCGAGGCTTGCGTGACGATGCCGCCGCGATGCACGCCGTCGGGGACGGGGACTCGGCGGAACTCGTCGCCGCGCACATCGGGGATGCCGTAGAACCGCGCGAGCCGCTCGTTGATCACCACGAAGTCCGAGCCGACGAAGTTCAAGACGCTCAGATCGTGCTTGAGGATCTCGGCGAAGAAGGCACGCGACTCTTCGGTGATCGACGTTTCGAGGTGCCGGTCGTATTGCGGGTATAAGTCCGGCGCGGGTGGGTTGGCTCCGACCTCGCGGAGTCCCAGCCATTGGCCGGCGAAGTTGCGGACGAAGGCTTCGGATTTTTCGTGGGCCAGCATTCGATCGACCTGAGCGGTCAGTGCCTTCGCGTCATGCAGTTTGTTGTTGTCGGCGAGCTTGTTGAGTTCGTCGTCGGGCGTTGATGACCAGAGGAAGTAGCTGAGTCGGGCGGCGAGTTCGTGGGGTTGTAGCGCCTGTGGCGCACGCGGCTCGCGTGCGTCGGTGTTGGCTTTGGTTTTGTTTGAGTTTGATTCGGATGTCTGACGCACGCGGGCCGCGTGCGCCACAGCCACAGCCACAGACTCAGGCTCGGCCAAATACAAAAAGTGTGGCGAGGCGAGCGTCGCGATGAGCGGCGTCTTGAGCGCCTGCACGAATGACGGCGAATCGGCTCGCACGAGGTCGAACAGTTTTAGTTTCTCGTCGATCTCAGCAGCGGTCACCGGGCGGCGATAAGCCAAACGCAGGAAGCGGGCGAGCAACGACTTCGCTGTCTCACGTTCTTTGTCGCGCGACGGCAGCGTGTCACCGAGCAATCGGCGATGACTCGGCGGCGGCCACGAGTCGTAGACTGGTCCTTCGATCTCGAACCAATCGACGTACAGCTCCGGCCGAGCAAACACGTCGTGTCCTTGGAACCAGAAGTTTTCGAGCACGCGCGGGATCGCGTAGGCGTATTCGATCGTCAGTCCGGCTTGCTCGGTCGTGAAACGGGCGCGGACTTCGTACTCGCGCGGCTTGTCCAGCGTCGCATCGACATCGAACTCGGCGATCACTTTCGGTTGGCCGCCGAGGTTTTGGATCAGCTTCAGCCGCGGCGAGCCGTAGTCGTACATGCGATCGGTCTGAAAGTGTTTCAAATCGCGTTCGAAGCCCTCGCGATGATACTTCTCTCCCTTTGGATTCTCTGTCATCTGCTTGTCGAAGCGGTCCTGCAAAGCCTTGCGAGCGGACTCGACGACAGCCTCTCGCTTTGGAACAAAGCCCGCCGCGCGGATGCGGATGATGTAGTCTCCCTCGTGCTTCAGGGCGTATCCGCGGGCGTTCAGATGCTTGTCCCAGTTGTCGTGGTGCAGGACTTTGAAGCCCTCTTTGACCGGGTTGTTGCCGCCGTTCACGATCACGTTTTGCTTGTCGTAGATCTTGCGATTGGAGTCGTTGTCGCCGCTGTCGATCTCGAATCGCCATTTGATCGCGGGTGGCTGGTCCCCTTCGACGAGCGCTCGATCCAGAATTCTGCGAGCCGCGTCGAGATAGAGTTCGGTGAGCAGCGGCGACATCGTTAGCGCCGAGCCGTTGTTATCGAAACCTCCCGACGCGGGATCGAGCGGAAACGGGGACACGTCGAAGTCGATGCCGATCAAGTCGCGGATCGTGTTGCGGTACTCATCACGATTGAGCCGTCGCAGCACGACCTGCCCGTCGCGACGAATCAACTCAGCGCGCACCATTTGATCGGTGATCCAATCGACGACCTTCGCGACTTCCTCCGGCTTCGGCTGCGGCTCGCCTTCCGGCGGCATCTCGTGGCTATTGAGCACATTGATGACCTCGCCCCATTTCTCTTTGGCGACGGGATCAACGAACTCATTCTTCAGATGCTGATCGACTCGGAAGTGTCCCTCTTGCTTCGCCGGGCCGTGACAGCGCACGCAATGAGTTTTCACGAACGGAGCGATGGTCATCTGAAAGCCGGCCGAATCTGTCGGACTCTGCGAGGATTCACCTGCGTAACTGAGACTCGTCGTCCACAGCATCAGCAGCGCGAGTGAGATTTGCGAAGAGGCGGCTTGGTAGGTTTGGTGGATCGTCACGTCATCTCCAAAATCATCGTGATCACATCTTGGCAGTGACTCTCGGAAAGTGCCCGACGAATGGAGGGAGACGACGAATGTCGGCAAGTCTTCTCATTCGTCGTCTCCCTCCATTCGTCGGGCCTCTTCCTAATTCGATTCGCGTTTCATCAACCGAGCGACCGGCTCCAGCCACATTCGCCCGGCGGTGGCTCGAAGTTCCGCGACGAGAAGGACGTCGCGGACTTCTTCGAGGACTTCAAAGTCGTAAGTCACGGTTTTCCAATCGGAGTCCCCCACGAGTTTGTTGTCTCGTTTGCCGCCGGAGATGCGGAGGCCGGCTCCCGTGCCGCTGTCATCTTCGCGAGCAACCACAGCCTCGGTGCGGAGCCGAGCCTCGACGCGATAGCGGCCTTTCGCGAGCAGGACTTTGCGACGCCATGAGGCGACGCATTGGCCAGACTCGCCGACTTGAATCGAGTATCGCTTCTGGCCGTCGATCTCGACCTCTTCGATTTTCGTGTCGTCGGTCTCTTGAGCGGGAAACCAATCGGCGATCTCGGCGAGTCCGTCGGCGTTGAACTCTTGCGGAGTCGGGTCGCCGTTTTGCAGTTGCTCGCGCAGGTTCGGCTCGCGCTCGGCGATCCGTTCTTTGAGTTCGCGGACTCGGTCGGCGTGAGACTTGGCAAACTCGTCACCGAATTTGTCAACGACCGGTTGCAAGCGAGCGACCACGGTGTCGAGCTTCTTGTGCAGACGTTGCGGCTCGAACAGCGGCAGCAGTTCGGTGACTCGTTCGCGGTAGCGTTTTCGCCATTCGGGATTGTGCATCACGGCACTGGCGACGATCGGTTCGGAATACTCCAAGATCGGAAAGCCGGGGTCTCCGAACATCTGGTCCATGCCATGCGGGAGGAACCGGGCCTTGGCGTTCGCGGGGTCGAAGTAGATGCGGTAGTTGTTTTTGTTCTGCGTGTAGCCGTCCCAGTGAGCGGTCATCAGCTCGATTGCCATGAAGCTGAGGAAGGCGTCGACGTCCAATTGCTCCTCGATGGCGGGCCAACGCTTTTCGGGATCGGGCTCCAAGCAGGCGGCTTTGAGGCTGTGCAGATCGCTGTGATCGTCCGGGCCTTTGCCACCGTCTTTTTCAAGATCGACGTCGATGTCCTGGACGAAGCCGCCGTCGTAGAGGTTGCCGGTCGAGTCCGCGAAGTGCCGTTTGAGAAACGTGGTGTCGAAGCCCTCCTTGAGCACATACAGCCCCAAGTCGCGATCGTTCAACCAGACGCGGGCATGAGTCACTCGCGTGGCAGGCACGTTGGCGTCGCGGCACAGGTCCGAGCAGAGCCACTCGGATAGATACGACTCGTCCTGCACCGAGTTGTTGAGATGAAACTTGTCGAGCGCGTGAAAGGTCTGCCCTTTGACGTGCTTGTCCATGTTGAGCGTGAAGGCGGGCCTGTCATCCAGTTCGCGGAAGCTGCCGGCCGCTCCTTTGAGCTTGATCGCCACATCGGTGTAAGTCGTCTCGCCGTTCTCAATCAGCTTGCACTTCGCATAATGCCGAGCATCCTCACGGAGCTTCTTGGCCTGCGACTCTTTGAGCACGATCTTGATCTGCGGGATCGTGCCATTGTCGAAGAACTCGTCGCTGGCGTCGCGCTGCACCTCCGCCGGAGCGTCCGGTTCGACGATCGGAACGACAGTCGGCTCGACAATCGGAACGATCGGCTCACGCACAATCGCCGTTTCGAGCTTTCCCTTCGCGGAATCTCGACAGGCGGGGAGAAGCAACAGGCAGAAACACGATGCGAGCCAAACCGGCCGCGAGAACGATGACAGATTCATTGGATACCTCCGGGACGCATCGTAGCGGCGAGAGGATCAGGACTGTCATGTAGCGCAGATAGCCGCGCACCCGCAGCCGGTCCTTCACAAAGCGGTGACAATCGCCGAGAACAGCTCCAGCAGACGCGGATCACCAATCAGCCGCTCTCGCCGAGCCGTCCGTTTTGAACAAGTCGAGTTTGAGTGATTCGCTTGCCTGAATTGGCATCGAACACCTCAGTCATCAAGACCGAGTTGATTCTTGGCGACTTCCCACGGAATTCCAGGCTCACGTCGGCGCTCGTTGATCATCTTCCAGAACTCAGGATCGTTGATGTATGCACGGTCCTCTTCGTCGTAGTCTTGTTCGACGGAACGCAGCCAGGCGACGGGTTTGCCGTCGCGGACCAAGAGGACGTCATTGGAATCGGCGATGCCGAGGTATTGATCGACGTGAGATTGGAACTCTTCGACGCTGACGGTCTTCATAATACTTCGTCCGTTGTGGAATGTGGCGGCTTGATCCGGATGGCACGAACATAAACCGTGTGGGCGTCCAAGTCGATGTCGTAAAAGATGCGATGGTCTCCGACTCGCAATTCCCAGAGCGGTGGTGTGAAGTCAAAATCGGCCTGCTCGGCCGACAACATTTTGCGATTTCGTGTGGCCTTATCCGGTTCAAACGGAAGTTGTTGATCGATGGCGTCTCGAATCTGTCGCCTCATGAACGACTTGAACGAGTTCAACTCGCGCAACGCCGATGGCGCGATGATCAGATCGAAACTTGGCGGCATTCGTTGAGCATTTCTCTCGGGCTATTCCAGTATCTTGATGATCGCCTCCACGCTGGCGAGTGGTTTCTGGCCGTTCTCCAACGCGTCGCGGGTTTGTTGGATGTGATCCCGGTTGGAAAGTAGCAGGCACATTCCATTTGCCGTCAGCCTAAGATTCACGGACGGCACATGGAATGTGCCTGCTACTTTGTCGTTCGACGCACATCCCGGCGAGGACCGGGCCGGACAAGAACTGCGGCGGACGCGGTGCGGCTTCGGGAGCTTGCAGCTTCGCGCTCTGGCCGGGCGCGGGAGCGACGGACAGCGGGCGAATCGTTGGCGGAACGAAGGCGGTGGAATTCTTCTGCACGAGAGACTTGAGCACGGCGGTTCGCGAGAGTCGGCCCAGCAGTTGGCCGTTGCGGCAGATGTAAGCTCGCGAGCAGATGCCGTCGCGGAACAGCGGGAGGGCCTGTTCGACCAGCGTGTCTTGCGACAGCACCGTCACCGCTCGGCTGATCAACGAGCCGACGTTGTGGCCGGTCAGTCGGCCGTGAAGGTGGCATTTCAGCAGCTCGAAGTCACTGACGACCCCCTCGAAGCGGCCGTGAGCATCGACGACGCACAGTTCAAACGCCTCGGATTCGACCAAGAGGTTCAAGGCGTCGTCCAATGACATGCGCGCGGTCACGGTGACGAAGTCCACCGACATCAGTTGAGCCACCGTCGTCCGCATTCCGAGCCTCCCGCACGAAGGGGATCGGCAAAACGGACTCGGCAACCTGCAATCCAATTCCAGGAAACGGTCCCGCTCGCGGGGATCGCACGCGAACGTCGGCGGAAGTTTGCCAGTTTGCGCGGTCGTGACGATTGTCGAGGCGGCCATCGAAAATGTTCTGGTCCGTGCTCCGGCCCTGCCATCCGTGCGATCCTCTGTTTTCAGATTGCCGCACGGATGACAGAGCCAGAGCACGGAGTTCGGACTCACTTTGTGAGCCGAACGCGCTAGCGTCGGGCGATGCGCCGGCCAACGTCACCCACCGACGCCCGTGGCTAGCGCCATCGGCTCACAAGGTGAGCTACGGCAGATCTCGCCAGAAGAGGACTCGCCAGCGATAGCCGGAGGGATCGTTGCTCGCCGTGATGAGGTTGGACGGTGGGACGTAGCTGCGAAACAGCGGCAGACTGTCCCGAAACTTGAGGCCCGTTTGGGGGCGGATGTGAACGACCGGCTCTAGCGGCAAGCCCACGCTCTCCCACGGGTTGTTCCAGCCGACATAATTCAACGGCGATGCGACCCAGGTCACGAAGGGGGTGAGCGCCAGGCCGTTGGTCGCTTCAATCTGATTGGTCAATTGCCACAGCGTGTGCTGGTTATTCCACGAGGAACTGCTGAGCTTCCAAGAACTGCTGGCGGACAGCGTCGCTCGCGAGGCCATCAGTGGACCGCGGACATCGAAGCAGACCGCCCGTTGTCGGCGAATGCGAAACGTGGTCGGGCTGGAACGAGTCGACTCACCCAGAATGATCAGACGACGGTTGGTCGTATCGACGTCGATGATCGGGAACCAATTGCCGCTATTCCCTTCGGCCAGCCAGATCGCGTGCGTGCCGCTGCCATCCACGCTGGAAAGGTTCGTGCCCGACGGCAACTGCACTTGGCTGAACGGCTGTCGGAGCGGAGTGCTGGTGGCTTGCGTGCCACTCAGATTGATGTCGGTGCCGGTGACGAACTCGTAGTCGTAGTCGTCACCGCCATCGGTCAGCGTGCTCGTCAGCAACACGGCTCCAGCAAGAGAGGCACGGACGCCGGATTTCATCTCTATGCTCTGAGCCACGATCGCCGGCGGACGTGGGAAGAGTGTTCCGTTCGACACAAGTTCGCCGCCGGAGGAGTTTCGCCAATTGACGCATTCCACCAGCACGTTTTCACCCTTGATGGTAATTTTGCTAGAGCAAACGATCGTTCCCTGCACGACCACGTTGTCGTCGATCGTCAGCGAGCCATTCCGATAGAAGACGCCCAGCGGATTTCGCAGCGAGGGTCTCAGCACGACATTGCTGAGCGTTCCGCTGGTCAGCGTTTCGGCGTTGTAGCTGAAGCCTCCTTGATAGAGCTGATACGTCGTCCAATTGGCGAACGTGATCGACGGCGTCGAGGGAGAACTGCTGGGTGTGATTTTCGAAACCTTGAGGTCAGCCAGATCGGTCGTCTCAGCCGACGTGAAGGCATAGGCATTCGTGACCGGACCTCCGAACGGATGCGGGTGCAGCAGCGTCACCGTGCTACCGCTGGTTGTGGTGTGTACTGTGCCGGTCGATTTCAGAAACTCCGTGCGAACGGAGTTGCTCCACTTCGGGCCATTAAAGATGTCGATGCCGCGTGTCAGCCAAGTTGCCCCGTCAATGCGCTGCCCCGGTTCGAGGGTGACTGACGGTGATGATTTACTGCCCGCCGAAGCGAAGACCGCGTAGTTTTGAATCAGGTCGTAGCCCGCATTGCTGGCGAAGACATCGGTCGCTTGCGTGATGTCGGGGGCGAGTATCTGTCGGCCGGGAACTCGCGGTTGCAGCTCGACACCGACCTCGACCGTCTCCGTGACGAAGTCCAGCGGATCGGTCAGCGACGTCCATTTGCCAGTAGACCGGATCAACAATTGAAACGCCTGCACTGTGGCGGTTGCCGCGGTGGTCGCGCTGGTGGAGGACAGCCCGTTGGAGGTCGCATCGAAGAACGCGGCCGTGTTGCTCAGAGTTGTCTGTCCTTGGCCCGTCGGATAGGCCGACGGCGACGTCTGGCCGTCGATGGTGCGGAGCACAACCGAGTAACTGGTACTTCCGAGTTGGTCGGTGCCGAGGACTCCCGACAGCGAAGTGGTCACACCGCTCCAAGTGGCCGACTGGAGTTCGTTGAGCGCAATGGCCGCTCCCGATTCCGCCGCTTGCCGAGCAATGTCTTGTCGATTGCCGTTCTGCCGCACCTGCACGCCACGAGCTTGCGTGCTCAGTGCGGCGTAGGTCACCACCATGCTCATGCTGATGGCGATCAACACGATGACCAACGACAAGCCGCGCCGGTCGATTAGTTGTCCAGCACATGTTGTAGCCGCGTTCGCCAGAACGCGGGCTTGCACACCCCGCGTTCTGGCGAACGCGGGTACGACGGTGTGCGGTTTACGAATGCGTGCCAATTGCAAAGAGCGTCTCATGCTCGCCTCTCAAAAGTTCGGCATCGTGAGCGATGCGGGAAACGACTGCACGTCGCCCACCGTAACGGCTCCGGTAATCCACGAGACCGTAACCAGGATGCAGCAGCGATTCTTCGCCGTATTCTCGGTCAGCCAAAAGACGGTGTTCTCCGGGCGTGAGGGACCGGTCCCCCCCGTCGAATGAAACGTGATATCGACGACCGACGAGCGCGACGTCTTCAACGCCGCTCCACCCAACACGACACGCGATTTCTGCGATCGTCCCGCGCCGAATGTGTCGAGGTCGATCGTGTTGCCGCTCCCGCTCGGCGCGAGGACGTTTTCCAATTCGGGCGAGCTGCCGACAACCTGCGAAATCGTGTAGGAGTTTTTGGCCAAGTCGAGCGTGATCGCGAAGTCACCGTTGTATTGCACCGCCGATTGCCGCGCGAGCCGAAGATCCGCCGCCAACGTGCGAGCCATCGCCTCCAACGAAACCGCGCCGCTGCTGGAACTCAGCGTCGGAATCACGACCGAGGCCAAGAGGCCCACGATCGTCACCACGATCAGCATCTCGACCAGCGTGAAGCCGGAGCGTAGACCGCACACTCCGTAGGCGGTTCGGATCACATGCGGAGCGTGCTTGCGACTTTTGCGGTGATGGGCCAACGCATTGGGGCGAGGGCATTTGCCATTTGCCATTTGCCATTTGCCATTTGCAATCAGCTTTGCACGGGAATCCGTCACAGTCGTCCGACGTTCAAGGCTCATAGACATGCCTCTGGCTGGCCGAGCCGAAAAAGGGGATCGCCGAAACTGTGTCCGAAGCGCGGACGATCCCGTCCGGCTCCGCTTGCAGCTCGATCTGCAACGTCGCTTGGCGCATTCCCGACCGGCTGCTGAATTTCCCCTGGGGCCAATTCAATTGCGTCCAGGCGGTCGTCTGCGGTGCGGCCGTGGCCAACTCGGTGTCGCTGGGAGTCATCGTCAACACGAACCGCACATTGCCGATCGAAATGTTGCCCCCCCCACTGTTCATCGCCGACAGGCGCAGGTTTTCGCAGATCGGGATTTTCTCAGCGGTGCTCGACGACAACAGATTCGCGACGACGGTCGGTAGATCGCTCGCGGCGAAGTCGAATGTCGCCGTCTGGCCGGGAAATCCAATCTCGATCAATTGGCTGGGATTGCTCGGATTCCAGGTGTAGATCAACAGCTCCCCCACCGTTGGCAAACGAGTTTGCACGCCGGTCGCGGCCATGCCGCCCGATCGGCCGCCCGTCCACAATACCAACACGTCCGGGATCAGCGTCGTCCCGACCGATCGTTGCACCACCGTCATTCCCACGCGCGTCGGCTGCCCCGCGAGGTCATACACCCCGGTCTGCGAAATCATGTATTGGATGCGCTCAATCGCCGCCTGAGCTTGCACATCGCAGTCTTCGACCCCCTTCGTGTAACTCCACGCCGACTGGACCGCGTTCGACATCCCCGCCAGGACGACCGACATCATGCTCAAGATGGTCAAAGAGATCAGCAACTCCGACAGCGTCATGCCGCGACGAGCCCTCGTTCCGACGCTCCCTAACGGTCGCGGCTCTACAACATCACAACCGCGGAGCGTCCAGGCGTGCCGCTCCCACATGGAGCGTTGGAACGAGATGAAGGCAGACCGTCGTTGCATGATCTCGCTCCCTCAAGGTGCCGGTGCCACGGAGGAAAACACTCGCACGACCTGAGCCACCGTCTGCGCGGAGCCATTCACTGAGTACGTTACCTTGACCGTGACTCGGCGATGCGACGTGTGTTGCGGGACGACGGTCCAACCTCCGGTCCCCGGTTGCAAGCGCTCGACCAACACCGACCGGGTGAAGCGGTTGAGAAAGTTGGGGGCCGCTCGTAGCTCGGCGGGGCGACTGCCGGTTTTGCGCAGCATGAAGTTCATGTAGGCATTGGCAGGGTCTGCTCCGTCGTCATCACCGAGCACTTCGCCCGCTTTCGTGCGCGGAGGGCTTTCACTCCAACCGGCATAGTCGTCCAACGTCGCGAAGGTATTTCGGATCGGAACACCTGAGAAAGTCGTGACCGCTCCTGTGGGAGACTTCGCCGCCGCGATCTCATCCATCAGTTGCTGAGCCAATCCTTGCCCGACCGACCGATAAAGCAAATCGTTGCTGGACTGCACGGCTCCCGCGACTGAAGTCAGCAGAGCGGCTCCGGCCAAAGACATCACCGCCAGAGCGATCATCGACTCGGCATAAGTGAACCCGCGGCGGTTCCGTAGCCGCGTTCGCCAGAACGCGGGTCTGGAGGGGATCATCGACGCGGCATCGGTGCCCCCGTGGCGCAGACGACAACACGTCACGATTCCTCGTCGCGTGTCGGAACCACAAGCCTCGCCGGATGTCGCCACAATCGTCGCTCCGAGTCTGTGAAGATTTGACTCTCAGGCGAGCGGGGTGGCGTCAGCCCCCGGTATTCGGCGGACATCGCGACTACCGGAGGGCTAACGCCGCCCCGCTCGGCAAGGGTTTCACAGCCGCGCCGTTTCAACGGCAGCGCATGAAAAAAGGCGCGGCATGGTCCCCTCGAAGCTCCTAGCTTCCCATGCCGCGCCCGTAAAGTTTTTTTGGTCGGCACCCGCACCGGAAGAAACACCGAAGCAGTCACTGACACCCAAAACCTAGGTCACATCCCACAACAGTCAAATCGCGGCCGGCAACTTTTTTTGCGAGACCAATGAAAAGTCGCCACGCTCGCCAGAGCTTGTTGAACATATCCCCCACTGAGCTTGTCTCAGTGGCTCGCGGGTTTCTGCGCTACGTTTTTTCCGATGAATTCGAGTAGCGCAGAAACGCCTGAACCCCTGAGGCAAGCTCAGGGGCGAGAAATTCGACACGCTCTGGCGAGTGTGGCTACCAGAAGCGTTTGCGGCCGAATCAAATCGCCGAATGAGAACTACGGATCGACCATTTTCGAGTCTTTGACGATGTCGAATCTTCCGAGCCGAGCGTTAACATCGCCTCCGTTGGCTGGAACGATCAAGTTTGCTTCACGAAAGGCTCATCACACATGATTCGCGTCGCGGTTGTCGGAGCGTCTGGTTACACGGCCCTCGAACTCATCAAGATTCTGTTGCGACATCCGCAGGTGAAAATCACGGCGGCCACCAGCCGCCAAGACGGGACACCGCCAATCGCGTCGGTTCATCCCAGCCTGACGGGGCGGCTCGATCTGTGTTGCGAAGACCTTTCTCCCGTGCAGATCGCCGAACGCGCCGATGTCGCGTTTGCCTGTCTGCCTCACGGAGCCAGCACGGCGGTCATCCCGAAGATTCTTGCCGCCGGCTGCAAGGTCATCGACCTCTCCGCCGACTACCGCCTCTCCGACCCGGCCGTCTACGAGCAGTGGTACGGCGAGGTTCATACCGATCCCACACGGCTGGGCAGCACGGTCTACGGACTGCCGGAATTGTTCGCATCGAAGATCCCCGGCAGCGAGCTGATCGCGAATCCTGGCTGCTACACCAGCACGTCGATCCTTGCGCTGGCTCCGTTGCTGTGCGCGAAACTGATCGAGCCGACTGGCATCATCATCGACGCCAAGAGCGGCGTGAGCGGTGCCGGCCGCGCTCCGAAGCTCAACACGTTGTACTCCGAATGCAACGAGTCGCTGTCGGCGTACTCGGTCGGCAAGCACCGCCACACGCCGGAGATCGAACAGGTTCTCTCCGATGCCAGCGGACAGAAGGTCGAAGTCGTCTTCACCCCGCACCTGATCCCGATGGACCGCGGCATCCTGGCCACGATCTATCCGCGACTAACTCGCAAGGCCACGCAGGCCGAACTGCTGCAAGTCATGCGCGACTTCTATCAAGGCAAACCGTTCATCCGAGTCGTCGATCATTTGCCCTCGACGAAGGACTCGGCCTTCACGAACTACTGCGACATCACCGTCCGCTTCTGCCGCGAGCAACTGATCGTCATCGCCTGCCTCGACAATCTGATCAAAGGAGCGTCCGGCGTCGCCGTGCAAAATTTCAATTTGCTATGCGGGTTTGAGGAGACAACGGCGCTGTTGCCCGCGTGAAAAAGGCATAGGTGAATAAAGTCGTCGGGGGTAACATCGCCTCGAAACTGGGGGCGGGTGGATTCATGGTCGCACGAAAGCCGCGAGAACGATTGGCGCAACGGATCCTTCAGGGACTGGAAGAGGGGCTGGAGTTTACCCGTGGTGAGATCGCGTTGAAGACGACGGTGTTTCGCGACCAGCCACCACCGATGAAGGACGGAGTCGTTACGAAAGTCGTCGGAATGCCAGATGCGCCGGCGATACCGCAATCAGGCGAGCGGGGCGGCGTCAGCCCCCTGGTTCCGCGATGAATGCACCGGGGCTGACGCCGCCCCGCTCGTCTGAAATTTGGTTGACACGTTTTCGTCGAAAGGGAGTCGATGATCGATCTAGCTTTAGTCCCCGTGGCCGGCTGGGGAACCCGGATGTTGCCGGCCACGAAGTCGCAACCCAAGGAGATGTTGCCGGTCGGTCGCAAGCCGGTCGTGCAGTACGTTGTCGAAGAGTTGGTCAACTCCGGCATCCGGCAGGTGCTGTTCATCACCGGCCAGGGAAAAACGTCGATCGAAAATCATTTCGATATCGACGCGCCGCTGATCACCTACCTCCGCGAGACCGGCCGCGAAGAGCAGCTTCAGGAATTGCAGTTCGAGCGGGAAGACGTCGAATACTTTTACACGCGGCAGCGGCGGCAACTGGGACTCGGCCACGCGGTCCTCTGTGGCAAAGCGATGATCGGCCAGCATCCGTTCGTGGTCGCGCTGGGAGACTCGATCATCGGCCGGCACGCGCAGTCCGACATCGTCTCGCGCATGACAACAGTCTTTGAACACGAGAAAGCGGACATCGTCGTTTGCTTCGAGGAAGTTCCCGCCGCCGAAGTCGTCCAGTACGGCATCGCCAAACCGAAGGGGGCCGTCGGCGAGGTCTTCGAGTTGGCCGACCTCATCGAAAAGCCGAGCATCTCAGAAGCTCCCAGCCGTCTGGCGGTCGCCGCTCGTTACGTCTTCAGCCCGGAGATATTCGAGGCGCTCGCCGAGACCAAGCCGGGCAAAGGGGGCGAGATTCAGCTCACCGACGCGATTCGCATTTTGCTCAAGCGAGGCCGCAAGGGGATTGGCGTGAAGCTCGCCGCGAATGAACAACGCTTCGACATCGGTAACTTTGAAAGCTACTTCCAAGCCTTCATCGAGTTCGCACTGCACGACCCGCAATACGGTCCCGCGCTGCGCGAGCATGTGCGAAAACTCTTGGGTTAGTTTGTGGCGCACGCGGCTCGCGTGCGTTGATGGAACTGACGCACGCGAGCCGCGTGCGCCACAAGGTCGAGTCATGGAACTCCTACGACGACGCGCGTATGCACGAGCCGGATTGGTCGGCAATCCGTCCGACGGTTATTTCGGCAAGACGATTTCCGTCAGCCTGAAAAACTTCTGGGCCGAGGTCGTCTTGTACGAGTGGGATGAAGTCGAAATCGTCCTCAGCCAGGATGACCGCAGCCGCTTTCCGTCGGTGAAGGATCTCGCTCAAGACGTTCGCCTGCACGGCTACTACGGCGGCGTGCGACTGGTGAAGGCGACCATTAAACGCTTCGTCGAGTTCTGTCAGCGGAACGATCTGAAACTGCACGACCGCAACTTCGCGGTGCGCTATCAGACCAACATTCCTCGGCAAGTCGGGCTGGCCGGATCGAGTGCGATCATCGTCGCGACGTTGCGAGCGTTGATGGATTTCTATCACGTCGAGATCCCACGACAGGTGCAGCCGTCGCTGGTGCTGAGTGTCGAAAGCGGAGAACTCGGCATTGCCGCCGGGTTGCAGGATCGAGTCATTCAAATTTACGGCGGCTTGGTCTACATGGACTTCGCCAAGGAGCGGATGACCGAGCAAATGGGACTCACCTGCGGCGTCTATGAATCGCTCGACCCGACGCTGCTGCCGCCGATCTATGTCGCGTACAGCGCGGACGTCAGCGAGCCGACCGAGGTTGTCCACAACCCGCTGCGAGCTCGCTTTCAAGCCGGTGACCCCGCCGTTCTCGCCGCGATGCAAAAATTCGCGGGCCTCGCCGCCGAAGCTCGCGAGGCACTCTTGCAGCGAGATGTTCCGCGGCTCTCGAAGCTGATGGACGAGAACTTCAACACGCGCCGCAGCATCTGCCAGTTAGCGGGCAAGCATGTCGAGATGATCGAGGTCGCGCGCCGTGCGGGAGCCAGTGCCAAGTTCGCCGGTTCCGGCGGAGCCATCGTCGGCGTTTACACGGACGAGGCCATGTTCGCACGGTTGAAGACCGACCTCAACGCGATCGGTTGCCAAGTCATCCAGCCGATTCTCGACGTCGTTTGACCGTTTCACCGGGGAGCAGAAAAGAATCAGGTCTGAATGGCACGGCCGGTAGCGCCGCATGGACTGATGGCATTCCTGAAATAACTGGATACACCTTCGCCGCAATGCGGGCCGAGGCTGCCGTCGAGGGCGACCGAGCGTTGACGGAGTCAGGCGACTCAGACGTCATCCGAGGGGAACTGCGGCGCGGGCTGTTTGGCGTTCGGCGCACACCGGTCGAACGCACGCGCGAGTTGGACCAAAGAGTGCCTTTTGTGTTTTACACCAGCCTACGGCTGCACACATTCCGCGGGCGTTTGATGCTGAAAGCGTCTGGTTTGGCGAGGCCGACGGCGACGCGAAGACGGGGCCGGAGGACGACGACGGAATCGACTACACGCCCGAGGTCACGTTATGGGCCATGTTATCGCAGGCATTGCTCACGGATCAGCAACGGTCGTGTGTGGCCGCGGTGCAGCGTGTGGCCGTGCATTATATGTCAAAAGTCCGAATACAGGCTAGAAGTGCTATTGGTCCGATAGCGATCCGGGTGCCTCAAATCGTAGTTGGCCTTCCATGAAAGACGAACTTTATGTGATGACACCCACTTCATTCCTTGAAGGAGGTGACGCGATGCCAGGGAAGGCTGCAAAATACATTTGTCGGAAAAGCAACTGGTGATTTTGACAGAAATCAGCCAGTCGCGGTCGGTGCCGCAGTTCATGAGTCAGCGGGCCAAGATCATTTGCTTGGCGTTCGAGGGCAATGGAATGAGTCCATTGCCGGCGTGGTCGGATTAGAGCGGCATCAAGTCGGACTGTGGCGGAGAAGGTGGGGGGCGGCCTGGGAGGCACTGACCCTCTTGGAGTGTTCCGAACCACTCCGGCTCCGCCAAGCCATTCGTGAATGTCTCACCGATGCGCCGCGAGCCGGTTGTCAAGGAAAAGTCACTGCCGTGCAAATCACGCAAATCTTGGCGCTGGCTTGCGAGAAGCTGGCTCTTTCGCAGCGATCCATCACACATTGGACGAACTGTCTGCGTCGATGAAATGATCCGCCGCGGCGGACAAGCCTTGGAACGCCCCGCGCCCGATCAACCGCTGAAGCCGGGCCAAGTCGAACGGCGCGAGTTTGAATACATTCGACATGGCGCGACAACGCTGATTGGCAATTGGGATGTCGTCGCGG
Source organism: Planctomycetaceae bacterium (assembly GCA_046156195.1). Lineage (GTDB taxonomy): Bacteria > Planctomycetota > Planctomycetia > Planctomycetales > Planctomycetaceae > SXKJ01. Next base: position 33,346 of record JBJXEX010000301.1, read on the forward strand.
GCCAGATGTTCTCCACGACGATCGGTCCGACACGCACCGAAGTGGACTTCGTGAATCACATCCAGACCGTGGTGGCGACGCTTCCGGACGTGCCGTGGCGAATCGTGCTGGACCGCCTCAACGTGCGCCGCGGCGACTTCAAATCGGTCGCCGATTTGGAAGACAAGCTGGCCCAAGTTTTGAAATACTTCAACGAGACGATGGCTCACCCATTCGACTGTACCTATACGGGCAAGCCCGTCTCACGTTCGTCAGTCGTTCCGTTCTGCCCGCCCCACCGCCGTCCGAACCGACTCGCAAAAGTTGAACTGGCTAAACTCGCGTTGTGATGGCAGATCAACTACGAACTGAGGCACTAGCGTCGGAACGATTGACGGCCGGCGCGGTGTTCACGGTTGTCGGGACCGAGAATCCTCAGCGAGTCGTCGTCGAGCGCAAGCCGAATGCCTTCGTGTTGCGGCGTCTTGTCGGCGACGAACCGCTCGTCACGACCAACGATTACCGATTGCTCAACGTCAGCGAACATGGCTCGATGCCGATGCTGATGCAGACAAGCTGCTCGCGATTCGACACGCTCAGCCAGCTCTTCGCGAGGCATCGAGTCACGGTGGATGTGATTGATTCGGAGTTGCTCTACGCGCTGACCGATTCACGCATCCGGCAGACGATCACGGCTCAGCAGATGTTCTTTCGGGCGCGAGAAAAGTTCGTCCGGTTGTTTGCTCCGCGAGACTTGGTCTGCAACGATGGCTCTGGTGATCCCCAACACGGCTGAGATGTTTAACCGCAACGCCATCGGCGTGCGCGCCAACGCGGATGGTGCCCGCGCCCACGCCGATGGCGTTGGGGTTAAACATTTGGAAGCGTTACCACTACGGAGACAGTCCTGATGTCAGAGCCACAAGCAGAACGCTCGCAGCGATGGGTCTGGTGGATTTGCGGGCTGCTGCTTTTGGCGAGCACGATCAATTACATGGATCGGCAGACGCTGTCGAGCACGTCGAAGCAGATCATCGACGAGTTTTCGTTGACCAAGCAGCAGTACGGCACGATCGAGATGGCGTTTGGACTGGCCTTCGCTGTCGGAGCCAGCATTTTCGGATTCGTCTCGGATCGAACGAACGTGCGCTGGCTGTATCCTGGCGTGTTGTTGCTGTGGTCGGCGATGGGCTTCGCGACGGGATTGGTCGAGACTTACACCGGGCTGCTTTTGTGCCGGATGTTTCTCGGACTGTTCGAGGCGGGGCACTGGCCGTGTGCGTTGAAGACGACACAGCGACTGCTGCCTCCGAAGTACCGAACCCTGGGGAACAGTGTGTTGCAAAGCGGCACGGCGATCGGCGCGATCGTGACGCCGCAGATCATCAAAGCGATGGTGACGGGTGAACGCGGAAGCTGGCGAATCGCGTTTCAAGTGTTGGGAGCAATCGGAGCCGCCTGGATTATTCTGTGGCTGTTGGCGGTTCGGTCGCGTGATCTGGCTTCGCAGCCGCGGAATGCGTCGCGTGATCCATTGCCGAATGCGGATGCGGGGACAAGTGCCTCGACCGGCACCGAAGCGTCCTATTTCAAGTTGTTGCTTTCGCGAAAGTTTTTGACGCTGGTGATTGTCGTTGTCTCGATCAATCTTTGCTGGCACACGTTTCGAGTCTGGATGCAACTCTTTCTGCAGGACGGGCGTGGCTACGAGCGAAACGACGCGCTCGACATCGTGACGTGGTTCAATGTCGCGACGGACGTCGGCTGCCTGACAACGGGCTTTGCGACCGTGGCGTTGGTGCGTCGCGGCTGGTCAGTTCATGGAGCACGTTGTCTGGCGTTTGGAATCTGTGCTTTGCTGACGGCCGCCGGAGTCCTCATTCCGTGGTTGCCGAAGGGGAGTTCGCTTGAGGCCGTCATCATCATCATGGGGCTAGGATCGCTGGGCTTGTTTCCGTGCTACTACTCACTAGTCCAAGAGGTGTCGCAAGCGCATCTAGGCAAAATCACCGGGACGCTGGGGACGATCGCGTGGGCCTTCTCGTACTGGCACCGCGAGTTCGGAAGTTGGGTCGATCGGACCAAGTCGTACGATGTGGGCATGATGGTGGCGAGCCTGCTGCCGCTGATCGCGTTGGCGGCGATGGTGTGGCTCTGGCCGCGAACACAGGAGGCGAAACGGCAAATGACGGATGTCTGATGACGGCCGAGTGCGTCACATTCTTGGCGTGAAGGAGTTTTGATTCAGAGCTGCGGGTTCAGTCCGAGTGAACCGGCGACCCCACTTCAGAAATTCGGTTGCGGGCAACGCCCGAACCAAGCCCCGTCGCGTCTCTCATTGCCAATGAGGATTGGGAAAGTGCCAAGCAATCTCACATCATTCTGCCCTCCCATCATTCTGCTCGCCGGAAGTCAGCAGAATGATGGGAGGGCAGAATGATGTGAGTTAGGAAACCAAGACACTTCTCGATCAAGGTCGCAATAGGGAAGAACAAGATGAGTCAACTTCAGCGTGTTCTGATGGTGTTGGGTTTTGTTGCCGCCAATGCCGTCGCGACAGCTCGTGCGGCGGAAGTGGTGCTCGACGCGCCGATGTCACCACCAGGTTGGGCGTTGCTCGAACGAGAATTGTTCAAAGCCAACGCGGTCGCGTGTCAGGAGTTCTTCCATCGCTACTTCGATGATCGCGGCTACCTTGAATGCGTTGAGCGTTGGGGTGGGGACGACGGGCCAGATGATGCGATCGAGAACCTCGAAGGCTGGCCGTTGCTGCACATGCTCGGCGGGCCGGATGTCGTGCGCGAGATGGTGGCCAAGGCGTGGGAGGGACATCTCCGGCAGTTCACGGCGGCGAAGACCAAGGAGGTCGAGTTCGCTCGCGACGGGATGTACTACCGCGAGTTCCCCGTGATGATGGACTGGCTCCACAACGGCGAAGGGTTGTGCGTCTTCAACCTGATGGGACTGTCGGGATCGCAGCAGCCAAAGTTCGCCGATCGAGTCCGCCGCTTTGCCGATTTCTATGTGCCGGCCGAGAACAACCCGCTCAATCGGACGGCGACCGCGAACTACGACTCGCAGCGGAAACTGATCCGCAGCATGTTCAATGGCAGCCGCGGCCCGTTGCTCCGCAAGGCGACGGCACTGGATTGGGCCGGTGATCCGATCGAGATCGAAGGCCGCTTCAAACCGGGGCACGGCGAGCGGACCTTCGATGAAATGCTCCAGCACTTCGAGGAGTACAACGACATCCTCGGCGATCATCCGCAGAACTTGCTGGCGACGTCGTTGGCGTTCAACGCCTACGCGTTGACGCACGAGGAGAAATACAAGCTCTGGCTTCTGGAGTACGTCGATGCGTGGTGCGATCGAGCCGCAGCGAACAACGGCATTCTGCCGTCGAACATCG
>JBJXEX010000303.1:0-17780 GCA_046156195.1 Planctomycetaceae bacterium
TTTACATTCGTAATACTCTGTATGTGTATCAGAGATGGACGAGTCGCGGTGTGACACCGCCCCGCCCCGCCCCGCCGCGGGGCGGGAAGGACATTTTAAACGGCGGGGCGGGGGCGGTGCGTCCCCAGATTGCGCGGTTTTCCCGCGTCCTGAAAATACTGTATTTTTTTTTATAAAATCAGATTTGTAAAGACATCTTTTAATCTTTTCGAGACATTTTCACATGTTACTATTGGCGGAAAGGTCTTTTTATCATATAATCAATTGACAATGTTGTATGTGTATGTGTATATGTATTAAATGAAATGTTCCAAGAGTCTTGGTTTACATATAAACAACAATATTTGTTGCACGTTCGTGGTGAATTAAAATTACTTAGTTTATAAATCGTTTATGTATATTTCTCTGGCCAGGGATGCCGCTGAGGATGCTGAAGTCGCCGGGGCCAAAGAAGATGATGTCCACACCGGGGACGGCCGCGATCTCGTCCACCTGAGCCAGCGCGCTGGGGTCTTCGATTTGAATGACGATAAAGGTTTGCTCGTTGGCCGCCTTGAGGTACTCGACCAGCGGCATCAGGCAGTACGGATTGTCGGGATTGGCCGCGTCGATGCCGCGCTGTCCCATTGGTGCGAACTTCGACCAGCGAACCACCTCGCGAGCCTCGGCCGCGTTGTCGCAGCGCGGGTACATAATGCCGGTCGCCCCCGCTTCGAGGATGCGGCCCATCCGCATGAACTCACCCTTTGCCGGCCGGACCATCACATCCGACGAACCGACGCGAGCCGCTCGCAACAGCGTGTTCGCCGTCTCGACGCTGTGATGATGATGCTCCAAGTCGAGCCAAATCCCATCGAAGCCCATCAGGCTCGTCATCTCGTAGAGAGACGGATCGGAGTAATGCAGACTCGTGAGCAGGACAGGTTGATTCTTGCTGAGCTTGGCTTTGATTCGGCTGTTTCGCATGGTGGGGATTGTCACTCGCTTTGCAGATTAAAGAGTTGGACGACGATCGGAAAAACAATTGCACTTATCGTCGCCTTGGAATGAACCAAACATAGACCACAGTGACGAGCCGATCGGATTCTGAAACTCGACATGCCACGCCAAGCGGCCCGTCAGTCAGGACTCGAATCCCCTCTTCGCGGGATTCACCGATTCGATCTCCGTTGGCTCGCAAGTGTTGATCAAGCTCCGCGACATACCGCGTGATCACTGACCGCGAAATTGAATCAGCTTTCATCCACACGTCGGTCAGTTGGTTGTTCGCGGATTGCGACCATACGACCGTAAACATCACAAGCTCCGCAAATGTTCGAGAACTTGTTCGGTCGTGTAGATGCCTGGTTCCGCATAGAGCCGCCGCCGCTCTTCCTCGGTCATCGGTGGGATCAGACTCGGATCCATGAGACGTGGCTCGAACGGCATAAAGGAACCGAGAACCGTGCCCGTGTCATCCACCAATTCGACGAAATGCGACTCAAGCAATTTCTCCCGCAGTTCTTTGTCTACGACGATTTTTCTCATGTTTGGTTTCCTGTTGGTGGATCAGAGATTTCCATCACCACCGCCACGCTATCGTCTTTCGCAATCGTTGGGAATGTGTGCAACACGATGACGACGCCAGTGTAGCGGGACTCAATTCGCTCGACACGTTGACCGAGCACGTCGCACACAGTCCCGATGAGATCGCCGATACGGACTCGCTGGCCAAGCACAACAGCAGGCTCAAAGAACCCCTCGCGCGGAGACGGATGATTGATCTGCATGTGCCCCGCGCCGGGGCGACGGTCTTCGACCACCAGCGGCGGACGCGGGATGTCCGGTGAGCCGTTAAGCAGTCCGAGTTCGATCATCACGTTGCGGCAGCCGCGCACATACGCTTCGATGCCGACCGGATCGCAGCGACCGCCGCCGAGGTACTCGCAATAAATCGCCGGCACGTTCGCATCGCGAGCGACCGACAGCGAGCGACCGTTCAAGTTCGGATCGGTGCCCCACACGACATCCAATCCGAAGACTTGAGCCATCCGCCTCTGCACGGCCAACACGTTCGGGTCCGCGTGCAGCGTGTAGCCGCTGAGCGGCAAGACCGTGTAGGTCGTCCCGCCCGTGTGCAAGTCGATGTAGAAGTCGGCCGACCGAATCAGTTGCGAGAGCGCAAACGCCACTTGCTCGGTGAGGCTGCCGTCCTCGCGGCCGGGACATGTTCGAGCCAAGTCTTTGCCGTCTTCGCCCGCGCGGCGTCCCAGACGAAACGCCGACTCGTTGACGACCGGCACCAGCGTCACCTTGCCGCGAAGATGTTGCGGATCAATCTCTTTCATCAACCGACGCACGGCCGCCATCGGCTCGAATTCATCGCCGTGTACGCCGGCCGTGATCAACAACGTCGGTCCCGGCTGATGGCCGTGAATGTCCAGCGTTTTGAGTTCCATGATGGCTCCGATCTCCAATTCGACGATCTGACATCCTGATTGAAGACCCCACCCGGCTTACCCCATTGGAGAAGTAACTCGGATTCGTCCCCATGAGCTGCTCGTACTGCGCTTGAGTGGTTTCGTACGCCGCCATGTAGAACGGCTTCGTGATCTGCACTCGATGTTGAGGTTGTTCACTCTTGGCGTATTCGGCTTTGAAATCGCTGTGCACTTTGATGTACCCGGCGTACGTCGGCGTCGCTGCTCCCCATTTGGAACTCGCCCGCTGGAATCAGCGTCAGCTTCATGCCGATCGAGTTCGTCTCCTCGACCTTGCCTCCCAATGACTTGGCCCAGCACTCCTGAGCCGTCCTCGCCGCAGTTGCCGCGAACGGGGCTACGAGCAACGCCGGAGCGATGTTCGTGATTCGTGACAACGACACCACCCCGCGCGCCTCCCCTTTCCGTTCGGGCGTCTGCGACTTTCCCAGTTCGACTCGCACGAACCTCTGCGTTTGCTTGGTCGTGTACTGCTCCAGTTCGGCGAGCGAGACTTCTTGATCGTTGTCGAGATCCCCTCTGCCGGAGAGAGGTTCGATGACGAAGTTCAAGAACACGCCGTGTTGCAGGTTGGGATGCTCGTAAGACTGCTGGCCGGCCGAGCAACTGAAGAAGGCCGCAATGCCCCCCGGTGGAACGGGAGGGTCCGTGATTCCGGCGGGATCCAGTTCGATCTCTTTTCGAGTGGTTTTGCTGAGCATGGTCTGCGGATCGTTTCGGCAAGCATCGACCAGCAGCACCTTCGCCGAAGCTCTGCACTTCTTCGGGTCGGCGAGCAGATCGTAAATCGCGGTCAGTGAGACCAGCGTCGAGCGGTCGCTCAACTTCGTGTCCGCTGGGCAGAAGAAAACGGTCGGCTCTCCTTTGAACTGCACTCCATGCCCGGAGAACGCCACCAGTAACGTGTCGTCCGGCTTCAGCTCGCTCAGCAGCAGTTCGAATTGCTCGCGAATGTTCTTCGCCAGCGGCAAGTACCGAGTCTCATTGGCCCCACCGTCTGCGTCATCAGCACATGGTCTGATTCAATCGCGAATGTCGCATGGCTCCGCTCCTGAGATCGGTGTCGCCGATTGGGGATGTTGTTTTGCAAGATTGTGGCGTGACGCTCCGCGTCGCGAAACTTTCGAGCCGCGCCCCTGATAACGAACGACCGCGAGATTTCTTCCCGCGTTCTTCAAAAATTTCCAGAAGAGACGCGCGTGGCGTCGGTCTGGGCTGTTGAAAACTTGGAGTTGACGATGATTAGCGATCGCTTGGGATTTGTTGCGTCTTAGGCCCAAAGGGCCGTGACTCGATAGCCTAGGGCGTTAGCCCTAGGACTGGCGAAACGATGAACTTCTGAAGCCCCAAAGGGGCGCGACTCGAACGAACATCCGACGAGTTTCGCCCCTTTGGGGCTTAAAAACCTGTGTCGTGCCGCCTACCTAGGGCTATCGCCCTAGGCTGTCGAGTAACTCCCCTTTGGGGCTAAGACAGCGCAACAAAACCCGCCCGGTCTTGTCATCCAATAATCTGTCACAAGACCAAGTTTTCAACAGCCCAGCGTCGGTCTCCCGCGCGGTTGCGTTGCGAAAGGGACGGCGGATTACTGACAGGCTTCGCAGCGGGCGACCTGTTGGCACTTTTCACAGCGAGTGCTGCTGCGACGGTCCCATGCGACTAAGAGCACTTCGTACTCGTCCCAAAGATCCACGGCATCGTTCGCTTGGGTATTCAGGAATCGGGCGACTTGAGTGGAATGCATGGCCTTCCAGGACGCCTGAAAGTTCTTGAGTCCATCCGGGGACTTGCAGAGTCTTCCGCCCGCCACGTTGTGGGCATAACCCAACAGATACCACGCTTGAGCCAACTCCAAGTTGGTCAGTTTTCGATTGCCGTTTTCGTGATTCTCAATCAGCTTCTGCATGGTGTCGTGAGTCCAACGCAATTGCGCCAGTTCGTCATTTCTCAGAGCTTGTCCTGGGTTCGGCGTTCCCAAGTTGTTGGCCAGACGAGCCAACATAAACATGGGAAACAGTTCGCGAGGCTCCAAGGCATAGGCCCGGCTCGCGTCGAGATGGGCCTTGCGGAAATACTCCAAAGCCGTGTGACGATCGTTGGCGGAGTTGCTCCGAAAACCCTGATGAGCCAGCAGAACTCCGCGCAGACAGAACAGTTCCCAGGGGATGTCTTGGTTGGTTCCGACCCGTCGGATTTCCGACTCCAGGTCAGTCAGGAGCGTCACTCCGCGGTCCCAGTTCTGAGTTCGGCCTTGCTGAGACGCCACTTTGAGTTCGCGGTCGATGCGTTGTGGCCAATTCGGCAAGACGGGCGCGGAGTCCGAGGATTGTTCCGGTCGCTCGTTGGGGATGTTTTTCACCACCGGTTTAGTCTCGGCCTTGGAGCGTAACGGCAGCGGGATGATCGAATATCCCAGCTTGGGAGCCGCGGTCTCGATGACTTGCCAGAGGAACTCGATCGGCACGGCCGCACGTTTGCTGTCGCCGAACCGATCGCCACAGGTCAGACCGACCACGACTTCTCGCAATTGGCCACCGCCGCGCGAATCGTCTTCGATCACGAACACCGGAGCACCCTCCGACTGATATTGAAACGGCGCGGAATAAATCAGCCGATCGAGAGTCCCCTGCCCATCCAGGTGAGATGCAAATCGTCCTTCCGCATAATTGGGACGTCCCATCGCGTCGAGCTTCAACCACGAGGGGAACCCCAGCAGAGCACACGGACGGCCACGCAGATCGAGTTGCTCGGAGGGGAGCTTGAGATTGAACATCGTCGGCAATGAGGCGGCCGCTCCCCAATCGAACTCCAGAATGGCCACGTCCGGGCCGCGACCTTGCTCGCGTTCCGAGTGCCGGAAGATCTGACTGGGATTGCTGAGCAAAGCCACCTTCTTGGAAGTCGCTCGCAATTTCGTGACCGGCAGCGGACGACCGGACTCGTCTTCGACGACGCTGGCCGCAGTGGCCACATACAGCTTGTTCTTGAGTTGCGAAATGGGAAACGCGGACCCGCGCACCACCCATTCGCCGTCCCGCAAGGTCAACACCGCCAAGGCCACGTTTTCCTTACGCTCCATCAACTCATCGACCGACGGAGAGAACTGCGTGCGGAGAATCTTGAGTGGCTCACTGACTTCGGGATGCAGGACAGGATGTTGATCGGCGTTGTGTCGCCGCTGAACGTCGATGGAAACTCGCTCCAGGCACCAACTGTGAAGCTCTTCCGAATCCACGAATCCGTCTTGGTTCCGATCCGCACGGCCACGGAGCGCTTGAGCCAGATGCCATGTAAAGACTCCATGACCTCGGTCGGCATCCTCGTAGGATTGTTCTTCGCCTTGGCAACTCGCCAGCGTGACCAATCCCGGACTCTTGCTTTCCAGCGGCTCCAAGAGCTTGTGACTGGTCGAGCGTCGCCGCAGTCCAACGGCTTTGTCCGTCCCCGCGTGGCAACAATCGAGCACCAAGACTTTCTGACGAGCCGGACAGTTCACGAGCAGCTCACGCAGCTTGGAAATCCGAAAGCCAGTTCGTTCGGGAGACTCGTGGTCATAATCGCTAGGGCAGAGATAGCCGGCTCCGCTGTCGTCCATCGCTCCGTGGCCGGAGAAGTACACGAAGATCACATCTTCCGAACCGACATTCTTCAGCCATCGCGGAATCTGTCGCTCCAAGTTCTGAGACGACGGCTGCATGTTCGGCTCGCGATCGTCCGCGAGAACCAGAATCCGATCGCGATCGAAACTGCTGACGACCAGTGCATTCTCCATCAGCCGCACGTCATTCACGGTCAGACGCAACTTGGGCTGTGAGGCGTAGTTTCCAACCCCAATCAAAATGGCCCAGCGCCGGCCGGAGGTCTCGCCCGAAAACTGAGGGTCCGCAATTGGACGAAACCCTTGAGCACCAGCCGGACTCACCATCGCGGCGAGCATCGCCACACACCACAAACATCGAGCCGATAACTGACATCGCATGAGACACCTCCCCAAGAGTGATGAGAGTTGCCAACGTCCTTGTCAGCCGCAGATTTGACCCACTGCAAAGCCCGATGCGGGCATTGAGAACTTCATAACCGTGACGGCGATTCTTGTCACAACGCTATTCAAGCATCAATCCATCCACAAGTCTCTCTACGCTGAGGGTCGCAGCGGCCGATCATTTTCCGCCCTCCCTTTTTGCCAGCACTTCTGAATGCGCCCGGACGGCTGGCGAAAAATGAAGGGCGAAAAATGACACTTCTCGCTGATCCCGACAGCTCCCCACCGAGCTTCCCTCATTGGTCTCTACACAACTCGACCTCAATGAGGATCTCCTTTTCATTCGACGCACAGTATTGCCTCTGCGGTCATCCAATCTCTGCGGTGATTCCGTCTTCAAACTCTTACACCGCAGAGATTGGATGACCGCAGAGACAAACCACAAACACAGTCATTTTCAAGTTGTGTAGAGACCAATGACGCAAGGTCGGTGGGCAGAATGATGTGAGATTGCTTGGCGTTTCTGCTCCGAGAATCGTTGAACGGCAAGCCGAAGGCGTCCGTGTCAGCCGGATGCGCCTACGCCTCCGGCTTGCCGTTCGACGACTTTTGATCGTTCGTGGCACTCGGCTGCATACCGGGGGGGCTGACGCCGCCCCGCTCGCCTGCGAGTCTGTTTCTTCACAGCCTCAGAAGGTCGAACTCGATCCTGTGCAATCGTAACTCTCCGCGCGAGCGCGTCGCTGGGGCGACGCGGCTCAGGCGGGCCGCCTGAGCTACGGGTTATGACGGCGTTCTCGCGTCACGACCGTGATGGCGGACGTGCCCCATTCGTTGGGGGCGAGCAACTTGTCGAGGTTGTCGGCGGTCAGCGGTTTGTCCGGTTCTTGAGCGTTGGCGATGTTCGGCTTCACGCGCACGCCGATCGCTTTGGATCCCGATCTCAAATTGCCGAATTGAATCAGCCCATCGGCGGCAAGTGCTCTCGGAGTGGCGTCGGCCAAGTGGATCGCTTTGGTCGTGGCGATGACCTTGATCTCGGACAGGCCATGTGGCGGTCGGGCGTCGAAATCGAATTCCCTCTTCATGGCCGGCGTCGGCAGGGTCACGGTCTGACCGCGCTTGAGCCGGAGTTCGGGATGAAACTTGTTCGGGAGCAACTGCACGACTTCACCCTGCGGATCGACGGTGAGCACGGTCAGGAAACAGTCGGCGTTGGCTCGGACATGAAACTCGACGCTCTCTCCTTCGAGGTAGCTCCGTTGGTCGTTGACGGTGCGGAGTTCCACTTGCAGCTTGCCGGTTCGGTTTTCGTCATCGAGCAGTGCAACTCCCGTTTGGCCCAAGAGCGGCTTGTCATTGGCGGGCCGTGGTGATTGAGCCACATCGACCTTCTCGCCAAAGAACGGTGCGGGGAGCTTCACGAACTCGCGAGGATCGCCCGCTCCGATCAAGCGTGCGATCGATTGGAACTCGGTCTGATAGAGCTGTCGCTTCAGGCCGCCTTGTTCCATTCGCATCAGGTTCTGGCGGGTTTTCTCGTGACGATCGAGCTGCTGGCGACAGGCATCCGGTGTCAGTCCGAAGTCGGCGGCGACCATGTCCAGATCGAGATCGTTCGTGAAGAAATCAAACAGTAGACGCACCGGTTCATCGGGACCGCTTGGCTCGATGCCCGCTTCTTGGAGCGCCGCGAGAAAGCGATCGGTGTCCTGTTCTAGCAGTCGCTCAAAGGCCTTGTGCGACGGATACCGCGCGGCAATCTGAAGCCGATCCGCCGCGGAGAATCGCTCGAAGTTCATCGCGGCGGCGACACCCACTTCATCCAGTTCTTGGCGTTTGGGGAGACCGCGTTCGGGCTTCATGCCTTGGTAATGACACGAGATGCACGAGATGCCGTTGATGATGACTCCGCCCGGCATCGTTCGATCGGCAACGATCGCTTGAGGAGCCGTGTCGATCCGCTGCCCCGTCGCCGTCACGAGCGCGTACGCCTGAAAGCCATTCGGCAGGTTGAAGATCGCCTCGCCCCCGTCGTGCTTGAAGGCGAACTTCTCAAACTGTTTGTCGAGCACTCCCGGCGGGCCGAGCGGATTGTCTCGGAGGTTTTGGGTTCCCGTGTTGGAGGCGAAGTCATAGCTCAGGTGATACCCACCGCGCCGCGACGGCAACGGAATACGCTCCACCAGCCGATTGTTGAACGAGACTTGCGAATGATCGAATCCGGCGCGAGCCACTCGTCCGTCGCGGATCGCTTGCTCACGATCAAGCCCCAGGCTCGTTTCGAGGTCTTTCAATTGAGCCGGGATGCTGACGAGTTCGTGATACAACGGCGGCTGCGACGCGGCGAAGACAAACCAATCGGCTCGCAGAAACGGCCGCTTCGAGGAGGTCGCACCCGCGATCTGTTGGCCATCCTCGGTGAGCAACTCCAACGCATACGGATCATGCTGAGCGATCTTGTCCCAGTCGGCCGCCGACCAACCGAGGTCTTCCAGATCGAACCTCAAGATCGCCCGCTCGTCGTCGATCACCACGATTCGCTTCGCCGTCTTCGATGTGTCCAAGCCCAACACTTGCTCAGAACGGGACAGCGAGTTGAGCAGCTTCACGACGGCCTGCCGGAAGCGTTCCAATTCGGCGTTCCGCAGTCGGCGATGATTGTGCAGATTGGCCAGCGTCAGATATCTCGCTTGCAGACGTTTCGGTTTGTCGAGCGTGTCCAAGTCGCGAGCGATCCGTTTCAGGAGTTCCGGCCCCGTGATGAGTTCACGTTTCTCCGCGACGAGATACTGCGAACTCGGCCCGCCGCGTTTCAACCATTTCAGGATGTCCGCCTTGTCCGACTCCGCGAGCGGCCCGCCCCAATCAACGTCTTTCAACCGCCGCTGCGGCATCTTCGGTTCTTTGCCCGCGATGAGTTGGTACAGCCCCGACTGCTCCGGTTGTTTCGCATCGCCATACGCCGACACCAAGTCATCCAACTTCAAAAGATTGTTGACCCCCGCCCCCGCCGATGCCCCCAGCCGGTCATGACACATCACGCACTTGGCTTCGAGAATGGTCAACACCCGCTGATCCAATTCATCTCCACGCTTCTGAGCCGCGTGAAGGATCAACGCCGGTGCCAAACAAACCAAACAAACCAGAAAAATCAAAGCGAGTTGTTTCATGATGAAAACTCCAGCGAAGCTCCGCCTCAGACCTTCCCTTCTTCGACTCTGCTCTCCAAACGGTGAAAGTCTCGTTTTCATGAGAAGATTTTAGAAGCGGTGCTTGCCTCGTGCCTTTACTCCGAAGGAGTAACGGCCAGTCGCAACCAAAACTTGGCGACTGATCAATTGGGAAGATGCCAAGCCATCTCACATCATTCTGCCCACCCATCATTCTGCTGACTTCCGGCCAGCAGAATGATGGGAAAGCGGAAACAAAGAGACTTCTCGATCACAGTCGGGAGTCACAGTCGGGTGGCTCGTTGGGAGAGAGGCCCTGTTGTTGGTTCTTCCGGCTTTCTTGTGGCTGGTTTCTGAGACGATGGAAAGTGTGAGACCATTCCACGGTGGATTTGGGGAGACGTGAATTGTCGGATGAAGTTCAACATGGCGGACATTTCCTCATTGGAGTGGCAGGGTAAGCCAGCCGACACAACGCGACTGATTGATGAGGAAACGCACGACCGCCAGAAATCTTCCCAAGGATTTCGAAAAAACAAAAGAAGACGCGCCGGAGTCCCAATCGGCGGTCCTCGGCCCTGCGCTTGGCGGCGAATTCCCTGCACCATTCCATGACGGCGATCAGAGCCGATCTGCGACGGACGAAAGCCTCGTTAGACGCTCCCAAAGCGTTCAAAACTCCAACCGAAACCGCCATCAAATCAGCCCAAAGCTCGCCAAACGGTGGGTGTTCCTCAGGAGGTCGATGGGGCGACTGTTAGAACTCACTCGGCCTTTGGGAACGGGGACGCAATAACTTCCCGATGTCTATGAGGTCGGAGTTGGGAGTGCTCGGTGGTTCCATTTGGGAAGCAGCAAACGGGATGACCTTTATTTGCTGTTCAGCCGGAAGGCTCCGTCCCAATCGGTGGGGGGCTGGTTGTCGGAGAAGGCCATGTGATCGAGCAAGAATCTCGCGGCGCTATCGGATTCTGCTCGCGGTTGGAGGAATTCGATTGCGGCGGTCCAGCGGCCGGCGATGACATCATCGACCGCAGATTCGTGAGCCGACACGACGGCCGCCGTGAGTTGCGGAGAGTTGATTTCGGGAGGCAGCAGTTCGCTGACCTCGATTGCCGTGTCCATGCCTTTGGGGCGGACGCGTGCCAAGCGGCGAACGCGGCCCTCGGAGGGGGGCATCAGGCGGCGGACAAAGTTGGCCGTCGCTTCATCGATGCAGATATCAACGCCGAACATCCGAGTCATTCCTTCGATGCGCGATCCCTGATTCACGACCGGCCCAAAGACTCCGATCTTGGCTTGCTGAGTGGTACCGACTTGTCCGGCGATCGCTTGCCCATGCGCGATACCGACGCCACACGAAAAACCTTCGAGCAAGCCTTGCTCGGCGGGCGGCAATTTGAAGGCTTGCATGATCGCGAGCGCCGCGCGGCACGCGGAGATCGGGCCATCCTCAAGCGGAGCGGGCCAACCCCAGAAGCCCAGGGCCGCATCCCCTTGGAAATCGGCAATCGAACCGTCGAACGCCAAGATGCCACCGGTCATCGCCGACAGCGCGGCTTTGACACAGTCCAGCAGTTGTTCCAGGTCATCTTGAAGTTGCTCCGACTTGCGCGAGAAGCCGCGCACATCGCAGAACAGCACGGAAATGTCCCGTCGTGAGGGGACCAGGATGTCGGCGGCTCCTCCTTTCTTGGTCAGGTTGGCGATGACTTTCGGCGAGAAGAAGGCGGACAACTGAGTGGTCTGCTCTTGCAGAGTCCGCACCGTCCGAATGGAACCGATCAACTGCGAGACGAGCTGAGTGAAACGGAGGTCTCCCTTCAGATCTTCCTCGGTGACGAAGAGGCTGTTTTCTCGTCCGCCGGCTCCCGACACATATAAGCACCATCCCAAGCAGGAGGGCGCGGAGAGGGGAGCACAGAACGCCCAGCCGAAACTGCTCGCCATCGTGAACTGTGCTCCGCCGCTTTCCGCCTCGCTGACGATGTGCATCGCGCTTTCCCCCTGCCGCAACGCTTTGCGAAGCAACCGGCGGCTGGGAGTGAACCGGCCATCAAAGCTGTCACGAGTCTGAACACGCATCAGCTTCGGCTTGGGAATCGCCGCATCGGGATCATCATGAGCGCGCATTTCGATCACGTCGGACTCTTCAAACAAGGCGACGGCCACGGCGACTGCAGGAGGGATCGCATCCAGGAGCATGCCGCACAGCATCAGCGCCAAATCCACATCCGACTTGGAATCGGAGATCATCTGCGGCAGATTCGAGAGCACGTCCATTTGCCGCTTGGTATCGCCGAACGCCACATTCTTGAGTTCGCTCGCCTGGTACGAATGCTCTTCGACATCGTCGGTGGAGTCGTCTGTTTCCAGAATCTCCTTGGGTTTGATTCGGGCCGCTGGGGCCGCTGGGGCCGGCATCGAGCCTTCAGATTCGAGGACGAATTCGACTCGTTGTCCGACCTTCGCATTCCGCGACATCCGCTCGACCGCGACAAAGAAGCTGGACTGTCCAATGTCGAACGGTTCCGAGCCGCCGACGGAAATCGTGCGATGCACCGCCCCTTTCAACTTGATCGGGTTGCCCGCGTTCGCCAGACAGGCCACCGTGAGCCGGCCATCTTTCCAGCATACATCGGCGTGCTCGCGAGAAATCGTGCGATCCCAGCCGATGGCCCAACCGTCCGTCGGAGCTCGTCCGATTCGCACGGTGCGCCCCTCAATCAACTGCTGCCGAAACTCCTCGCCAGCAGGGCCTTGGACAATCAACTCCGCGAGACGTGCTTCTGCGACAGCCATGATTCCACCGCCAGTTTCTAGCACGAGCTTGATAAGGCGATCACCAAAACACTTCAGTGGAATCAGCCCTTCACTCTCGTTGACCTAGCATAGGTTTCAATTTCGCCGACAACCGGAACCGGCTCGTCAGGATTCGGGGGAAGACCAAGTGAAGCGGCGCGATCAGTAGAGTCGGAATGATCGACTTGATCGTTGCGTCACGTTGCGGCGCGTACCAAACTCCCGGCGCGCATTACGGCCTTCCGACCACCCGATGTTCAACGACGAGATCCGCCATTCCCGTTATGAAACCGATCGACATTCTTCATCAATTGTTTGGTTTTCAATCCTTTCGCGGGTCGCAAGCAGCGATCATCGACCGAGTGCTCGGCGGCAAACACGCGCTGGTCATCATGCCGACCGGAGCGGGAAAGTCGTTGTGCTATCAGATTCCCGCTCTGATGCCGCGCGACGACGAAACGACGACGCGACCAACCATCACCTTGGTGTTGTCGCCGCTGATCGCGCTGATGAAGGACCAAGTCGATGCGCTGCGAGCCAGAGGCATTGAGGCCACATTCATCAACTCGTCCCTCTCGCGTGAAGAGCGTGAGCGGCGGTACTCCGAAGTCGCCGAGGGCCGGTATCGTCTGCTGTACGTCACACCGGAGCGGTTTCGGAAGCCGGAGTTTCTGGAGGTCATCGCTCGCCGAGAGGTGCGGTTGCTGGCCGTCGATGAGGCTCACTGCATCAGCGAATGGGGCCACGACTTTCGCCCGGACTACTCGCGGTTGATTGAGATTCGCGAGTTGCTCGGTCAGCCGACGACCATCGCTCTGACGGCCACTGCCACTCCCGACGTTCAGACCGACATCGTGCGGCAACTCGGTTTGCGGCCTGACGAGATCGAACTCTTTCACGAAGGGATCGAGCGGCCCAACTTGCGGCTCGACGTTCAAGAAGTTTGGGGCGACGAAGAGAAGCTGGAACACATCGTCGCCGTGCGCGATCGGCACGCCGCGTCCACCGGCAGCGGGATCGTCTATTTCACGCTCATCCGCACGTTGGAGCGATTCAGCGAACTGTTGCGTCAGCGGCGAGTCCCTCATGTCTGCTATCACGGCGACCTCGAACGCAATGACCGACGCCGCATTCAAAACGAGTTCATGCAAGGCGATTGTCCGCTGGTGCTCGCGACGCCGGCGTTCGGCATGGGCATCGACAAAGAAGACATTCGATTCGTTCTCCACGCCGAGGTTCCCGGCTCGATGGAAGCCTGGTATCAAGAGATTGGCCGCGCGGGTCGCGACGGACTCGCTTCCGATTGCCTGCTGCTGTACGACGAAGCGGACCTCACAACCCAAATGGAATTCATCCGCTGGAGCAACCCCGACGCCGACTTCTATCACCGCGTCTACGATTTCGTGGCTCACGATCACGAACGAGCCACCGCCTTTGGTCTCGACTGGTTGCGCGACCAACTCCACGCCAAACATAAACACGATCACCGATTGGAGACCGTACTTGGAATGCTCGAACGGTACGGCGTCATCGAAGGCACCTGGGATGACGAGTCGCTCCAGATCGAAGTTCTGTCAGCGCTGCCGGACGAACTGCTGGACCGAGATCGCCTCGCCATTAAGCTGCGCCGCGATCAAGAAAAACTGCTCGCGCTGGTCCGACTCATTCGCCACGAGGGAGACCGCATGGACTTCATCCGCGAATACTTTGGGCTTGGTCAATGTTCGTTCTCAGAAGTGTGTCGTTGATCGACGAAGTCGAATCGTCTGCTATCCTGACGCATTTCCAGGACTTCGGATGCCTATTGTGGATGATTCTGCTGATCCCATCGAACGACCCGCTCCATCCGACGAGGCTCTCGCGAGCGCGATCGAAATAGTCGAGCAGATTGCCGCGGATCGTGGTTTACTTAGTCGGCTTTCGGAGGACGATCGTTGTCGGCTGGCGCAGGCGGCCGAACGCATCGTCAGCCCGGATCGCACGTCTCGAAAACGATTGATGCGGGCGTTCAAACAGCGCGAGCAGGCCGCGATTGCTCGAAAGAAGGCGGAAGACGAACAGCTCCTGGCTCGCACGGGAATCCGAAATCCACTGGCAACGCGGCAGTTGAAAAAGCCGAGTCCGCCGGCTCCCTTCGAAACAAAACCGCCGCCACCGGCAGTCGATCCGCAAGACGAACACTTCATTGATCGCCTGAGCGTTGCTCGGTGCTGTTACATCTGCAAACAGGATTTCGATCGCCTCCATTTTTTCTACGACGCCCTTTGTCCGACCTGTGCCGAACTGAACTGGGAGCGTCGGCAGCGGACGTTCGATCTGTCTGGCCGCTTTGCATTGCTCACGGGTGGCCGAGTCAAAATCGGGTTTCACGCAGCGTTGAAACTTTTGCGAGCGGGTTGCCATGTCATCGTGACAACTCGATTTCCGCGAGATGCAGCCGCGCGGTTCACGGCCGAGAACGACAGCTCCGACTGGACGACACGACTTCAGATTCACGGCCTCGATCTCCGACACGCGCCGAGCGTTGAAGCCTTTGCGGATCATCTTTGTGAGACACTGCCCCGGCTCGACTTCATCCTGAACAATGCCTGCCAAACTGTCCGACGTCCGCCGGGATTCTACGGCCACCTGATGGCCGACGAGCGGAAGCTTGCGTCCGAACTGCCTGCTGCCGCCCGGCCATTGCTTGAATCGTACGAGGCGCTCCGCCGTAAGGGCGGCCTGCTGGAGTCAACCGATTCATCACTGCCGATTCAGGTCGGTAGCAGCCTCGCGGGGATCCAGCGAGCGGCTGAGTTATCTCAGATTCCATTGGCTCCCGGAGACACTGAGAACGGAGAGGAACTCTTCCCGACCGGGAAACTCGACGGCGATTTGCAGCAGGTTGACCTCCGGACGATCAACAGTTGGCGGTTGCGCCTGGCGGATGTCCCGACGGTGGAACTGCTCGAAGTTCAGCTCGTCAACGCGATCGCTCCGTTCATTCTCAATGCCCGACTCAAGCCGCTGATGCAACGAGTCGAATCCCGCGACAAGCACATCGTCAACGTGTCCGCGATGGAGGGCATTTTTTACCGGGCCTTCAAAACGGACAAACACCCGCACACCAACATGGCCAAAGCCGCCCTCAACATGCTGACGCGAACGTCCGCCCAGGATTACGCTCGAGACGGCATCCACATGAATAGCGTCGATACGGGTTGGATCACCGATGAGGATCCGGCCGCGATTGCTCAACACAAAGCCGAAGTCCACGGCTTTCGCCCGCCGCTCGATCAGGTCGACGCAGCCGCCAGGATCTGCGACCCGATCTTCACCGGATTCCTGACCGGCGAGCACGTGTGGGGTCAATTCCTGAAGGACTACCAGGTTGCAAATTGGTGAGCGGCCTGCGGTCCAACGAAGCGGCGGGGTCAGGAGACCCGCACCGATCGCGCGAGCGTCGACACGGTTGAAGAGCCGAAACCATTCGTGCCGGTCTTCGCCGTCGCGAACGCTGGCTACACACTGCCTCCAGCCGATCCAATCCGACTGCGCCGGTTTCTGAAGTCGCGCTCAACGGAGCGAACGTCTTGGCACAGAATTCTTCAACGGCTCGCCGTCTCGATCTGTCCAATCGACGCGTCGGAAAGCTCGGCCCCAACAGAAGGACAGCCTTCACGCGGCCGGGGCCAACGGCAGTGACTCGAAGCAAGCGCGCATCTCCGCTCGCCTTCGTTCAAAGTCTTCTTCCGGCGCATCCAATCGTTGAGTCCAACGAGCCAACGTCTCAGGCTCGGAGGAAATCCGACTCCACCATTCTGAGAACTCAGCCATCGACGGCGCTGTGAGCCGAAGTTGGACGCCGTTGGGGCGGGCATTGGAATTGCGAACGGATCGCGCGTTTGTGATGCGGATGTAGTCCACGTATTGCCGGTAACGCTGTTCGATTTCCGAGGACATCGCAGATTCCCTTCTGGCGATTGAGCCTTGTGGCCGCGTGTTTTGTACTTCACTCACAAAAACCGGAACAGCCCAAGTCGGCCCATCGCACGCGTCAGCGGACGGTCGGCACCACCTGCGCGAAGACGCGCCAGCCACAGCGAGTGGTGACGCGATTGAAGAGCCGAAACCATTCGTGCCGGTCTTCGTCGTCGCGAACGATGTCCGCGCAATCGACTCCGCGATTCAGGACGTGATCGACGACTCCCGGAATCTCAATGCGGAGACGTCGAGAAACGCTCCTGATTCCGCGAGTTATCGGGCAGAAACAAATCGCATATCACCAGGCGATGATCCGAGTGCTGTGATCGAACCGCCGATGTTGCGATCACGGCAAAGTCTTCACTGGACCAAATCTGATCGAATCGCAGTACCGGGATCGCGTTGAGCACGGTATTGCCCCATCCGCGCCCGGCAATGTCAAAAGTGTCTCGCGCGAAGTCACGGAGAGGCCACGTCGCACGATCGTGTTGGGCTGAGTTGAAGTCGCCTCCAAGAATGATTGGGAGGTGTTGGTCGTCCACCAGCGCATCGACCAGTTGTTGGATTTGCTTGTTGTGCTGTTGCCGCTTTGCCGTTTGTTCTCGCCAGCACGCTGGATTCCAAAGATCGTAACGGACGACTGGCGGTGCCAACCGGAGGCAGACAACTTTGAGTGTTGGTCCGTTTGGAATTTGAACTCGGCCCACCACGAAATGGTCCTTCGATTCTGCGGGCAGAATCGGCCATCGGCTAACGATGGAGGTGTCTGGACTCCACAACACGCCTTGCGAGTTTCCAAAAAGTTCGGCCGCCAACTGCTCCAATGCGTCACGCCCTGGGGATTCTTGAAACAGCAGAATGTCCGGTTCCAACGCCGCTGCTTCGCGAGCCGTGCGCAGTGCGCCGTCAGCACAGTTCAGCGAGACAGTCCGAAATCGCAAGTTCTGAGAATCTGAGACGACAGGCTCTGACCATCTCGAACAAACGGATCTCGCGAGGCTGGTGGACTCTTCGATGTACGCGACATCGAACCACAGCCACAGTAACGCGACGGCAACCAACCAGCCGCGAGGTCGGAGACGTCGTCCCAAAACCATCGCGCTGACTCCCGCAACGAGCCAGCACCAAATCGGGATCAATCGCAGCGCAGCCAAGGCATCTGATTGCCAAGAGGTTGAAAGTAGCTGTCTAATCTGTGGAACTGGCGCTGCCGAGAATTGTGTGATCGGTTAATTGTTCGGGATGGATGCGGGCGAGCAACTCAAACAGGATGTGCGTGAG
Organism: Planctomycetaceae bacterium; assembly: GCA_046156195.1. Lineage (GTDB taxonomy): Bacteria > Planctomycetota > Planctomycetia > Planctomycetales > Planctomycetaceae > SXKJ01. Next base: position 17,682 of record JBJXEX010000303.1, read on the forward strand.
GGACGGATCGATGTTGATCGGCTCGTTGAGCTGGTGGTCTCGTTGCAGCGGCAGTTGCAGCAGGCTCAGCGGCGGATTGAAGAGTTGGTGAAGCAACTC